>CALKTZ010001129.1 GCA_937997355.1 uncultured Planctomycetales bacterium
CTCGTGAAGTCGTGTCCGGGCGGGGAATTCCCGGTCGGTGCCAAGGTGGCCGCTCTCATGGGGGGCCTTGGGCGGACCATCAATGGGAGCTATGCCGAATATACCCGCGCCCCGGCGTCGAATGTCGCCCTCATCGAGTCCGACCTCTCCTGGGCCGAACTCGCCGCCCTCCCGGAAACCTTCGCGACGGCGTGGACCTGCCTGTTCCGCAACCTCGAGATCGCGGAGAGGCAGACGCTGGTAATTCGAGGTGCCACCTCCTCGTTCGGCCAGGCGGCCGTGAAGCTGGCGGTCAATGCCGGCCTGAAGGTCATCGCCACCACGAGGAGCCGCGAGCGGTTCCCGCTGCTTGAGAACCTTGGAGTCGTGCGCGGCGAACTGGAGGTGCCGAATCTCTCCGAGAGGATCGCCGAGGCCAAGAGGCTCGATGCGGTGCTCGACCTCGTCGGCAACAGCACCATCCTCGATTCGCTCCGGATGTTGCGGCGCGGCGGCCGCGCCTGCCTCGCCGGCTGGCTGGGAGGGCTCGCGCCGATCGCCGACTTCAACCCGCTCCTGCAGATGGTGAGCGGAGTTTATCTGACCTTCTTCGGCAGCTTCGTCTTCGGAACCCCGGGATTTCCCCTCTCCGATGTCCCGCTCCAGGAGATCGCCGAGGATGTGGCGGCGGAACGCCTCGACGCGAAGCCATCCCGGATTTTCCGTTTCGAGGAGATCCGCGAGGCACATCGCGTCATGGAGGCGAACGAGGCCGGCGGCAAGATGATAGTCGTCCTCGATTGACCGATTCAAGCCGCGAGATTCGCGTCAGCGCTCGTAGAGTTCCAGCGGCAGGCCGTCCGGATCTTTGAAGAAGGTGAACCGCTTGCCTGTGTGCTCGTCGACACGCACCGGTTCCGGCTCGACCCCCTTGCCCCGAAGTTCCTTGATGGAATCATCGAGGTTCGCCACCTCGAAGGCCAGGTGCCTCAGCCCGCATGCCTCCGGATAGCTCGGGCGCCTCGGCGGGTCCGGGAACGAGAAGAGCTCGATCTGCGTCCCATCGGGCAATTGCAGGTCGAGCTTATTCGAGCGACGTTCCTCGCGGTTCACTTCGCGGACGATTTCGAGTCCGAGAATCTGCGTGTAAAACGCCTTCGACCGCTCATAGTCGGAGCAGATCAGGGCGACGTGGTGGGTCCGCAATAATTTGATCATGACGCTGTCTCCCGGTGTGGTTGGCAAATGAGGGTCAGACGATCGCCCGCACGATGCCCCCGTCCACCCGCAAGGCAGCCCCATTGGTTGCAGAGGCCAGCGGGCTGCATACATAGACGATCATATTCGCCACCTCGTCCACCGTGGCGAACCGCTGGATGAGAGAGCTTGGGCGGGCCGTCCGGAAGAACTCGGCCTCGAATTCGGTTCTTCCAATCCCCTGCTGCTTGGCCAGGTCGCCCACGAAGGTCGCAACTCCCTCCGATTCGGTCGGCCCCGGCAGCACCGAGTTGACCGTGATCCCGGTGCCGGCGACCGACTCGGCCACCCCCCGGGCGATCGCGAGCTGGGCCGTCTTGGTCATGCCATAATGGATCATCTCCACCGGGATTTGGACGCCCGACTCGCTGGAGACGAACACAACGCGTCCCCAGTTCTTATGCTTCATCGCGGGCAGATAGTTCCGGGTGAGCCGGACCCCGCTCATCACGTTGGTTTCGAAGAACCGGAGCCAGTCCGCGTCTGGGATCTCCTCGAACGGCTTGGGTTCGAAGATCCCCATGTTGTTGACGAGGATGTCCACCTCGGGCAAAAGCCGGACCATTTCGGCCACACCTGCCGCCGTGGAGAGGTCGGCGGCGATGCCCGCAACTTCCCCGCCGACCTCCTGCTCGCGAATTTTCGCCACAGCCTCGTCGACCCGCTGCGGGGTCCGGCCGTTGACGATGACCGAGGCTCCTTCGCGATAAAGCCCGATCGCCGTGGCCAATCCGATACCCGCCGTCGAACCCGTGACCAAAGCCTTCTTGCCGTCCAGTTGCAGATCCATGAGGTGTCCTCGTAATCTTGGTGACGATTCTCCTCATTACCATAACGGCGGATGGGGCCTTGGATGAAGGCCAAGAGACCACCACGACGCAAGCCCATGATTTGGATCGGCTTGCTCATGTTGACGATTATTTT
>CALKTZ010001130.1 GCA_937997355.1 uncultured Planctomycetales bacterium
AAAACGGGTATGGCAACCTTCCGAATGTCATCGAGCGAGACGCTGTAGCGTCCATCCATGGCGGCCATCGCCTTGCCGGCAAGGATGAGATTCTGGCCCGCGCGAGGTCCGGCGCCGAAGTCGATCAAATCCTTGATGAACTGGGGGGAACGCTCATCGCTCGGGCGAGTTGCACGGACCAGTCGCGTGACATAATCGACCGTATATTCCGAGACCGGCACGGACATCACGAGTTTTTGAAGATTCACGATGGCCTTGCCCGACAAGACCTTCTTGAGATCCGGCGCATCCCCTTTCGTGGTCGACAGTAAGATCTTCTTTTCTTCTTCGACCGTCGGATAACCAACTCGGATATCGAACATGAATCGATCGAGCTGGGCTTCGGGGAGCGGGTAAGTCCCCTCCTGTTCGATCGGATTTTGCGTCGCGATGACGAAAAACGGCTCGGGCAACGGCATGGTTTCCTGGCCGACCGTCACCTCTCGTTCTTGCATCGCCTGCAACAAAGCCGCCTGAGTTTTCGGAGGCGTTCGGTTGATTTCGTCCGCGAGGATGATATTCGAAAAGAGCGGACCGGGAACAAATCGAAACGCTCGGCGGCCGGCCTCGGGCTCCTCCAGGACATTCGTCCCCGTAATGTCGGACGGCATCAGGTCCGGCGTGAACTGAATTCGCTTGAAGCCGACGTCCAGGATTCGAGCGATCGAGCCAACCATCAGCGTCTTGGCCAGGCCCGGTACGCCGACCAAGAGAACGTGTCCCTTGGTGAAGATCGCCGTCAAAATGAGATCGACGACCTCCCTCTGGCCAATGATCACCTTACTGAGCTCGCCGACCATCACTTCGCGAGAGTGACGAAACTCATCGAGTAGCTGCGTAATCCGGTCGCCGGCGCTAGACATGCGATCATCAGTTCCATTGCGGGGTTTCGAGGAACTTCCGACAGGGCGGGGAGGAAGATTCGATCACGAAGATCACACCTTCCGACCGCAACGCATCGCAAGCCCAACCAAGGATCCTTCCATCCAGGAACGATCATTGCCGTTCGATGGCGAGCAAGCGGCTCTCACTCAAACTATTGTAAAAGGCCGACTCCCAACGATTCAAGGAGTCGTGAATCTCATCACACCGAATCGCGCAGCGGCCCGCGCACTTTTCCTCAACCCCGCGCCGGTCAGCTTGATCGTTCAAGTTGACGATGCGCAAGGGATCCCACAACCGTTCAAAATTGGACCGCCGAAGCCTATTTCTCCTCATTCTCACCGCTCCAAATCGCCAACGCCTGAGCAATTCCACGGGAATTGTTTTCTTCAAAATTGTCCTACAATGATTGATCACTCCCGGGTTTTTAGCCATTTAAAACCTAACCACTGTGCAAAGAAATTCCTAACCTGCTAGAATCGTTCTGCTCATGGATGAGCCGTTCATGTTTGAACCTCATTTTTTTGGTCACGAGTGGGATAAAACTTGAGTCATTCGCTGAGCCGGAAAAATGTTCTATGTTCCTTCCGTCTGGAACGATAAATGCAGAGTTAGCCATTTAATCCACTCATTCTGCATTCGTTCCCGTTTTAATCGTCAATGAGGCTATCCGATGAAGGTGTCCGATCTTCGACCCAGTACGACCCTCACGCAGCTCGTGGAAGGTAAGATTCATGAGCTGACCCATGGTCGCGTAAGAAATTTAGTGGTCGAGGAAATTCAAGGTAAAGTTGTTGTGAATGGACAAGTAAAGACGAGGCACACGAAACAACTCGCCCTTCAAGGCGCGCTTGAGTTACTCTCGGGAGATCGCTTCCGCGATTGCATCACGGTAATCTGAGCGCGACCTCACGACCTGAGCGTCGTGACATGCCCTGGAAGCGTCCTGGAGATAAGGGCCTTCCGCTTTCATTTCGATTCGATTTGAGCA
>CALKTZ010001131.1 GCA_937997355.1 uncultured Planctomycetales bacterium
CCGGGTTTGGACCAGATTGACGGTCATTGCCAGGCTTTGCTTACCTTCGAGCAGGTCGATCACCTCGCAATAACCGACGGCCTGGAGCGTCACGGGGCTCAAGGGGTGAGCGGAAGAAGTCAGCCGGCGAACCTCGTCGACGAGACCGGCGTCGAACATATCCAAAACACGCCTGTTGATCCGATCGTAGAGGGACTCGCGAGGCCGCTCCAGCGAAAAGACCCGCACCCCTTCGGGAGCGAGGTTTTCATGTTCGGTTTGAAAGTCGCTCAGAGGTTTCCCGGTCAAGCGGATCACTTCCAGTGCGCGAACAATCCGCCGCTCATCATTCGGATGGAGCCTCGCGCCGATCTTCGGATCGAGTTGAGCCAGCCTCGCGTGCATGGCGGGGCTGCCGAGCGATTGGGCTTCCGCTTCCAGCTCGTCGCGGATTTGAGGATCGGCCCCTGGGCCATCGAACAGGCCACGCAGCAAGGTTTTCAGATAGAGCGCGGTGCCGCCGACGAAGATCGGCAGACGGTTCCGCCCCTCGATTTCCAGCACCTTCTGCAAGGCCCACGACCGATATTGCCCGACGCTCGCCGTCTCCCAGGGGTCGAGGACATCGATCAGGTGATGCGGGATCTCGCGTTGTTCTTCCGGAGAAGGCTTCGCGGTGCCGATATCCATCCCTCGGTAGAGGGTCATCGAGTCGAGCGCGATGATCTCACCGCCGACCTTGCGCGCGAGCGCCAATCCGACGGCCGACTTTCCGCTTGCGGTCGGGCCGGTGAGATAGACCGCGCGGTGGAATGGATTCTCGAACACTGGCAACGTTCCCGATCGAGCGACGGCGTACCACGTCGGCGAGACGTGAAGCCGACCGCTCGTCACCTCTTCTCTCAGATGCGGACCGTCGCGATCAACTCGGACGGCGGAAGAATATAGCCGAAGTAGAAATCTCCGAAGAGGGCGTATTTGGCCGAGCTTTCGTCATACCGCATCGTGTAGACGATGTCTTTCAGATAGAGGGGGTTCATCCCCCAGAGGGACACGCCCCATTCCCAGTCGTCCAGGCCCGTGGACGCGGTGATGACCTGAGAAACCTTCCCCGAAAACTTCATGCCGCTCTTGCCGTGCTGCGCCATCAACTCCGACCGGGTTTCGAACGGGAGCATGTACCAGTTCTGATCGCCCGAGCGCATCTTGCTCATCGGATAGAAGCAGAAGCAGGGCCAATCGGGGAAGACGGGATAAAGCCGATGCTGGTTCATCGGCTCCAGCCGCTTCAGATAGCTCGCAAGCCTGGCCTTGAATGTGCCAACTTCCGGATCGAGCCCTTCTCGTTCCTGGAGCATCCGCGCGTATTGCTCCGCGTCGGGGACGTATTCCGAGACCTCGCTGATCGAATAAAAGGAATAGGTCGGCACGAGCGCCGAGCCAATCGCCGAGGCCTGGAGGGCGTATTGAATCTGGTGGACCGCCTTCAGATCCTTTCCGGCCATCACGATGCCGAAATCGGCCTTGTGCCCCGGAACCGCGAAGCACTGCATCTGCTCGGGGCCTCCCGGCCCCCTGGAGCCCAGGATCGACTCAAGCTCCAGGCGTCCGCGCTGTCGAGTCTCGTCCGAGAGCTTCGCGAGTTTCTCGCGATCCACCCGATAGTACAGATGGAGGAAATGCCAGCCGGTTTCGGGAACGAGGCTCGCCACGATTTCTTCCGACGCGCCGGGTCGCGCCCCGTGATCGGGGGGAGCAGGTCGGGCGCTTTCCGCCGCCGGGCTGGTCGAGTCCTGTGCCATCTCCGATTCACTCCAGTTTCATCGATGCGTATTCCAATTCCCGCTGAAAGGCGACGGGAAGAATCGCACCGGGCTGTCCTGATTCTACGACGGGAGTTCGCGGACGAGCAAATGCGCAACCCCTTCATCGCCCGCTCTTGCGCCCTGGCCTTCGTCGATCACTCCCGATGCTGCAACACGAATCCGATGTAGAAGACCAACGCGCCGAAGCCGGCGATGGCCAGCGACTGCTCCAACTCGGAAACGATCGCGAATGGCAGGATCAGCAGCCCCATCACCTGAAGCATCCGGGCGATCCGATAACGCATGACGAGGCCCCCGGCATCAGGGTCAAGATTGGCGAGAACGCACCAAATAGCGAAGGGGTTACGGCAAAACCGCAACCCCTGCCTGACAATCGCAACGTGAATGTACGGTGTCAAATATTATAACGGAGACTTGCAGCAACACAACGCGGAGCGCCGTTGCCACTACGTTTGCAACCGAGTTAAAGGATGAGTCCGGGGAAGAACCGGCATCGCCGAAGCCTTCTTGAGAAAGGCATCCCCGCCTGTAGGATGGACTCTTTTGCGGTCATCAGTCTGTAACCTTCGCGACGCATGGGAATCCGACATGAAAACGGTTCTGACTCTCACGGCCCTCACAATCGGGTTGCTGGCGGCCCATGGCCACGGCCAAACCCCCAATACTCCGGCTCGAAGCTTCGAGAAATGGGAGAAGGAAATCGCGGCCTATGAGGAAGCCGATCGTAAGGTCCCCCCGCCCAAGGGGGGAATTGTCTTCATCGGCTCCTCGACCATCCGGCTCTGGAAGACGCTCGCGGAAGATTTCCCGGCCCATAAGGTCATCAATCGCGGCTTCGGCGGCAGCGAGATCGCGGACGCAACCCATTTCGCCGACCGCCTGATCTTCCCTCATGAACCCAAGCAAATCTTGCTGCGGGCCGGAGGAAACGACATTCATGCCGGAAAGACACCGGCGGAAGTGTCGCGCGATTTCCTCGAATTCGTCCGGGTGATCCGCACACGCCTCCCCAACGCGGAAATCCTGTTC
The DNA here is from genome assembly GCA_937997355.1 of uncultured Planctomycetales bacterium. Lineage (GTDB taxonomy): Bacteria > Planctomycetota > Planctomycetia > Isosphaerales > Isosphaeraceae > CALKTZ01. The sequence continues at coordinate 2,835 of CALKTZ010001131.1, forward strand.
ATCGGCCTCAGCCCAGCCCCAGCGAGATGGGGAGAGGCGGATAAGAATCGGGAGTTGAACCGGATTGTCCGCGCCGCGGCATTGAGTATGCCCAAAGTGGGTTATATCGATGCCGACGACATCAACGGGGCGGCGATCGTCGCGGCGCTCACCG
>CALKTZ010001132.1 GCA_937997355.1 uncultured Planctomycetales bacterium
AATGGCACCGCGAACGAGCCGATGGCATACGTCGCGAAAATCCAACCTCGAAATCGGCCGCCGATCCCCAGATCGTGGAGATGAATCCCCAATAGCGGCCAGAACGCTCCCTGGACGGCGTAGATCAACGCCATCATCGCCGACAACCGAAATCTCCCGCCGATCCTCATGAAATCCTCGTCGATTTCCCGTCTCCCCGGCTCTCCGCGCAATCCTAGCACGAAGCCCCCGAATGGCGTAGGCCAACTACGCAGCCGGAACCGTTCCCTCTCCCCACAAGGGAAATATACGCGGCAACCCCCCGGAAATGCGGGCGATTTGTTGAGAAAGCGGGGAAGATTATGGGATTTCGCCCCGTTTCCGCATCCGCTCCAGCCGACGTTCCTGCCGCCGAGCCCGCCGTTCCTCGGGTGTGACGCGCATCCGAGGCGCGCTCGGTGGGGCCTCCATCTGGTCTCCGTTGCGGGGGCCGCCGAAAAGATTTTTCAAGGTTTCGACGTCGGGGATGATCCCGCCGGTCGCCGAGGACAGGGTCCGGCTGAGCAGGCCGGCCCCCAGATCCTTGAAATTCTGGCCGAGCGCCCGCGTGTCGAGCTTCGGGTCGTCGAACGTCCCGTGAATCGGAATCGCGACCCGAGTGCCCCGGAAGATCGAGTTCGCGAGCGGCGGATTGGTCGTCGATTTGTCGGGGGTCAGGGTGATGCTCGCCGTCAGCTCAAGGGTCCGGTCGAAGCCGACCCAGCCATCCATCCCGATCTCGGCGAACTTCCCGAGCGGGATCGCCATCCCTTCCTGGTAGACGCGGCCGTCGACGATCGAGAGCGAGACCGGCTCGTTCAGGACGAGTTTCGCCTTCCGTTCCTGGATCAATGTCCCCAGGATCATGTCGGCGAACGGCCCCGGGGCGAATTCGACCTGGTCGAACGAGACTTCCCCCTCCACCCTGGGCTTGCTCGCCGCCGAGAGCGAATCGAGCGGAAAGGCCGCGTCGGAGATGGCGACCGAGACCCGCCCGGAAACCCGGGTCGCCTGATCCAGCATCGGGGCCACGTACGAGAGGACCCGGTGCGAAACCTCTTCGTTCACCTCGGCATCGGTAAGAAAAGACTTCGAGTTCAGCCTGAGCTCGCGACGTCCCGAGGAATCAGTGGCCAGCGACGGCTCCAGGTGCAGGGCACCGCCGTTGAGGGTGGAGTCGATCGGGTCGATCGTCAAGGCTCCCCCTCGATAGCGTCCCACGAATGCAGTTCGGCTCAGCCGCATGCCGAACACGTCGAGCAGGTCGAGCTCGATCCCCGCCTCCCCTTCCAGGGTTCGGGACCAATCGGAAACCTGGAGGGAAGGGATCGAGCCGGTAATCGCCCAACCCTTCGACCGGCCGGCGAGCCGAGCCCTCGGCTCCACCTTCTCGGCGAGCTGTTTCTGGAGCGCATCCCAATCGGGTTCGAGCGTCCCCCGGAGATCCACGGTTCGCTTCGACGTCAGCCCGGCCACCGATCCCTCCCCCCGGACCCGAACCAGGGGAATCGCCAGATCAAGCCCGGAAAGGTCGAGGCGATCGGCCTTTGCATCGTAGGCCAGCGTCATCGAGGTCTTGAGCGGCTCTCGCGAGGGCCGGGAAGGCTCCGACTCCAGGGCATCGGGGAGGTCGACATTGCTCAACTCCGCATTGAGCGCGAGGACTAACTTTTCCTCCAGCGTGCCGGTCATGATTCCTTGAGCATCGAGGGTCGCGAAGGGGGCCTCCACGCGAACCGTTGTGTCCCAGCCCTCGGGCGAATCGAGGACCTTCCAGCTCGCCTGGGTTTTGCTCAGGCGAAAGTCGGGGTTATGCCCGTCGATCGCATTGGCGTCGGCCGCGAAATTCTCGACGGTCGCCTGGCCATTCGAGGACCAATGGCCTTGCCGCCGACGCGCCTCCAGGTTCGCGTCGATCGTGCCGCTCACCGCCGAGCCGGTCTGTCCGTGCGACACCGCCCATCGTTTGCTGGCGAGGTGGAGTTCGAAATCGGGCAGTTCGGAACCTTCGGCGGCGACGCGTTCCAGTTTTCCTCCGAGATCGAGATTGCTCGGCGACTCTCCGGATTTCACCCGGGAGAACTTCAAATCCCAGGTGATCGGCCCCGGATAGGCGGCGAAATCGAGCAGGACGTCGGCGGGGTCGTCGACCAACGACCGAGCTTCGGGGGATGGGCGAACCTTCACGTTGCCGTGTTGAAGGCGAATCACGACCGTCCGTTCGGGCCTCGGCACCAGGATCGGGCGGATGCTCTCGATCAGGTTGATCTTGCCGTTGGTCTCCCGGACGATGTCGGCCCGGCCGTCTTCGAGGACGACGTTCGCGACCTTCGGCCTCGTGAACAGGATCTGGAACAGATTCCAGTCGAGCGTCGCGCGCGGGGCGGTGACGACCCGGCGGTTCTCGCCGTCGATCAGCTCCAGCCCTCGCACCGAGGACGGACCGAACCAGGAGACCGAGATCGAGTCGAAAGAAACCTTCGACGGCGCGAAGATCACGTTGACCTCCCGCGCGAGTCGGTCCTTGATGAACGGCCAATTCACCATCCAGGGGATCGAAAAAAAGATCGAAGCGACGGCAACCACCGCGATCGCCAGCACGGCCATCAACCGTTTTCGCCATCGGTTCGGCCTTGGCGGTGCAGATGTCGGTTCCATCGCGCGTCCTCTCAAAAAACCGTACGGCTCGATCCCAAATTCATACCGGATATTCGGGGATTGGGACAAAACCTTGTCACTCCGACCCCAGGCCCCTGATTATAGGCGATGACTGCCGTTTCGGCCCGCGATTTCCGAAGGATGTCGGACGTAAAGTCTTTTGAGTGCTTGGATTCTTTGTCACGAATGCGCCATGGTTCGTGTAAGATTTCACATCGACGATCCAGGAATACACATGGAGCCTGAACGTGTTCATGCCGCCCGAATTTCGCCCGAACTTCGCTCGGACCTTGCCTCTTTTCCTGATCGCGTTCGCGGCGATTGGCGAGGCCGGTTGCGTTGGTTCAAATCCCACTCCAGAAGTCTCCTCCACGGCGGCGAAAGAGGGAACGAATCCCCCCTCCCCGGCTCCATTGCCGGCTCCCAAGGTAGAAACCGTTCCTCCAAAGGCGGAAACGCCCCCCGTGGGGGAACCGGCGAAATCGGCCGCTCAAGTACCCGCGACCACTCCAAAACCGGCGCCAAAAGCCGCGGATCCCACCCTCAAGCCCGAACCTCCCAAGGCGGCCGATGCGGCGCCCAAGTCGGTTGAACCCGCCAAAATCGAGCCGACAGCCAGGCAGGAAGAGCCGAAACCGGCCCCCAAAGCCGTTGAGCCGGCGAAGGTCGTCGAACCGACCACGACCAGGGACGCGCTGAAGGTCATCGATTTGCGGGAAATCCCCAAACTGAATTCCGAGCAGAAGCTCCAGGATGATTCGACCCTCTCGATGTATCTGAGCAAGTCGAGCCTGGCGGCGGCGCTCGCGTACTACAGCGCAGAGATGAAAGCCCGAGGCTGGAAAGAAGGGCCCGGCGCCGCCCCCGATGCCAAGGAATACGCGATGCGCAATTACACCAAGGACGGCTATACGGTCGGCCTCTCGCTGGGGGCGAGCGGAGACAAGCAGGTTTCGATCAACCTCACGAATCATGGCAACGTCGACATGAGGACTCTTCCTCCGCCTCCCGATGCCAGGCCGCTCCAGGAATCCTCCCCGGTCGCCGCCAACTACCACCCGAACCGGGACGCCGTCTCGACGGCCGATGCCTGTCGCCAGGCCCTCAAGAAGGCGGGATGGCTGGAATATCAGGGCTACGAGTCGGAGACCAACCCGGCCATCAAGCGATGGGACTCTCATTTCATCAAGAATTCATCGCAGCTCACGATGCTGGTTGGAGAAATCCCCCCGCCGAGTCCGGCCAAAACCTACGTCGGTTACCACGCGGCCCAGGTCTTGCCGTTCGACCTTCCCGTGACCTCCGATGCCACCGATTTGAAGCTCGACCTGATGAAACGCTACGCGAACTACAAAACGCCCCAGGAGCCGTCGGGCGTGGCGGACTTCTATCGCAAGGCATATGGATCGCTCGGCTGGGAAGACCGGAGCAAGCCCGAGAACGCGCCTTCCAGAGAGGGCGGGACGCTCCTCGTCTTCGACGATCGCAAGGAGTTCCGATTCTTCGTCCAGATCGTGAAGGGGGATGAGAAGGACAAGGGGAGCAAGGTCGCCCTCCGCCCGCTCTCTCGCGAGGAACCCAAGATCGCGAATGCCGAAACCCAAAAGACTCCTGAGGATGAGCGGTCGCCGGCAGCGGGGCGGCCGTTGGTCACGCCGCTTGCGGTCACGGCATCGCCTC
>CALKTZ010001133.1 GCA_937997355.1 uncultured Planctomycetales bacterium
GTACTCAGGAGCTCCTTGTTGAGCGGCTCGTGGTCCTCGATCATCTTCTCGCTGAATTTCTTGAGCTCGGGATCGGTCGCCTTCTTCCGGCCGAGCTCGCTGAGGGCCACCTCGGCGCTGCCGCCGACGGCGGCCGCCGCGGCGAACAAGGCGTCGTCCACCGCCATGCCGCGCGAGGCAGAAGACGAAGGTGCCTGGGCAAGGGCCATGGAGGCGATGAGCGCCGTGGCGGCGCAGGCAGAGAACGCGAGTCGAGTCATTGTCGATACTCCTGGAGGCTGGGCGATGAATTCCGGCGAGCGAAAGGGAGGCCGGTGCGGCCGGGCAGGCCGGCCGCGCAGCATCGCAATCGCCCCAACAGGATTCGGAACGCCCGGTCACATTGCCGGGGAAATCATTGCCTTCCGCATTGCGCCCGGGTCGGACGCCGAGAACGCAGACAGGCTTATTCGGGTGCTGACGGAGAGAAGTGGAGCAAGCGCGGTGCCGCGCCGGAATTAATTATCTAAAACTACCGTTAGTCTCGGAAAAACCGATGCCGTCCGGTAAAAGACCCCAACCAGACTCGTCCCGGCGGCATCGCCATTCCCATCGCTGAGAAGAATCGTTCACAAATAACATAATATTTATATATTATCTTTTGATTCGCCAGACGGCGGCAGGCGCCTCGCCGGATCTCGCGGCGGCTCGTCCGCCAACCGTTCGAGCAGGCCCTGGAGGACCTCGGGCGGCGCGGGCTTGATCAGGTAGCTATCGAAGTTGAGCTCCCATGCCTCGTCGGCGCATCCCTGGTTGATCCCGGTGATCGCGACGAGCTTGGGGCGGTCGCCGAGCGTCTCCCTCAGCCTCCGGGCCACCTCGAAGCCGTTCATCCTCGGCAGCCCGAGATCGAGCAGCACGACCTCGGGGGGCGCGGCCATCGCCTCCCTGAGTGCCGAGTCGCCGTCGTGGGCGACCACCGGAAGATGCCCCCATAATTCCAGGACCTTGGCCAGGCTGATCGCCGTGTCCACATCGTCCTCGACCACCAGGATGCGGCGGCCGCGTTTCGGCGACTCGGCAGTCTCCCGGAAAGGCTTCGGTTCGCTCGGGCGAATTTCGGAGCCTCGGTCGCCCTGGCTCGCGCCGGCCTGACCCAATCGATAGTTCGCGATCGACCTCAGCCACGATACCGTGATCTCGTCTCCCGCCAGGAACCGGCTGGGCTCCATGACCCCGTGCGAGAACTCATCGAAGGCGACCCGTCGCCCGGCTCTTCGAGACCCTCCGGGATCGCCGTCCGCGGATTGCGGGATGACGTCTTTGCTGCGTGGGTCCCCGATCGGATTCAAGTCCATGCGGCTCGTCTCTTTCTCGACCCGAACCCCTCCGAGATTACTTCGGGAGAGGTCGATACGCGGGGCAAGCTTCTCCGATTCCCGACCCCGTGGAGATCCTAGTCGCACATCCGTTCGCGATGACGTCGATCATGTCTCGTGTCGCATTCCGCCGAGCAGAATCTTGTGGAATTGAGTCGGCCGAGTCTGCCATTGTCGACAACCCGGTCACCCGAGGGGCTCCGCCGTCCCAGCACGGCCGACTCCGTTCTCCATCCGTGTCAAGGATCGGTATACGCTCTGCAAGATGACACGGACGGCCCATCGCACGAGGGGCGGATGATCCCCGCGCAATCCCGACTCGCGCGCTGTTCGCGAGTCCGAGTGTTCAAGATTAGGAAATACGCCAAACCGTTTCATTGGAAGAAAGCGGAATTCCAGGTGCGGGGAAAACCCTAAGAGGCAAGTGTGCCCCAGTCCATGGCGATTTCGACCGGCGTCCGCTGTCGAAATAGGCCGCCAGACTTCCTCCCCAAGCTCCTGGATTTTTTCTTGTCCCTCAGACTCCTTCACGGCTTTGAGTTCGGTGTCATCTCCGGTCTTCTCTGCGTGGTCAATGACAGTGCGGGCTCGCTCGACCTTTCTGGGTGAGATTCCAACCAAATTGGCTGTTGCTTCTGCTGATGAAGTAGGATCAATTCCGCCACTTGGCGGAATTGATTTTGCCTCTTCGCTCTTGCGATCACCTCCGCGAGTTTTCCTTTTATCCACGGCGATGATGCAGGAGATGGTCTCGGCGTCGGTCATGCTGCGGCGATCCCGCTGGGACTTGATGGCGTAATCCAGGGCGGCCTCCTCGTCGTCGAAATCGCGGAAGACGACGTGGGCCTCGCACCCGACGGCGATGGCGGCCAGGCGACGTTGGTGGTCGTCGACGACGACGTTCCTCTGCCGCCAAACGCATAAGCCCCTCAAAAACTCCGGGAGGGGGATATTAATGGTCCACCGGCGCGCATTGGGGGGCCTCCTCCTCCCAATCACGCACATGCCCCCTCACGTCAACCGCCATGGCCCATGCCCACGGCCCCGCGCGTATGATACCCGCCCTCGCGTGCCGCGCCCGTGCGTCACACGCCTGCGTCGCATGCGCGTGTGAGATCCCGATGCGAAATTGTGCTATTACGAAAATATTTTCGTGCGTCCGTCACGAATCGCGGCACGCCCCGTCTTGATGGCAAGGCCGATGTCGTTCGGCCGGCGGGTCATGGCCATGCCAAGGCCCGTAAACGAAAGTGGGGCGGGCGAGTGCTACCAACACTCCCCACCCCGTGGGAAACCCTTCTTAGCAAAGGGCCTCCGATGAAGAGTATACACCGTGCGCGGCCAGCGTCGAAGCCGGGCCGCGAAGAATCCCCGCGTCCCCCCTCCGGCGATTCCTGCCGGCTCCGGCTCGCCATCGGCGACGCCTCCTATTCCGTCCGGCCCATCAGACCCGGACGCTTCGCCTCCCTCAAGTCCTTCCGGCTCCGGCAAGCCGGGGGCGAGTCCTTCGACGTCTCCGAGCTCCTCATCGGCCGATCCGAATGCACGTGCGGGGAGCGGGCCGAATCCGAAGCCCTTTGCGTCCACGTCCGGGCGCTCCGGGCCTGCGGCCTGATCGGCGGATGCCCCGTGAGGCCCGTGAATTGCCACGGGAGCGATCCCGAGCCCCGGACGCTGGAACAGTCGATCCGGGATGAATCACGAGCCTACGGGGAAACGGGTACGCCCATGGGCGCGTTCCTGTCCCGACAGCTCGACCGGCTCGCGCAGCTGATCCGGTTCACGGGCGCCGAGACCGGCGAGGACTTCGAAGCCCGATTCGCGGTCATGGAAGACGACGTGCGCGACGAGGCGTTCCGGCGGGGCTACAACGAGGGTCAGAACGCGGGGCTGCGCCAGGCGTTCCGCTACCAGGAAGCCCTCGACTGAATCGGGCCGAATTCGGCGTCGACCCAGCATCGCCGGGGCCGGTGTTGCTGGATGAAGGCCCCGGCCGGATGGCAAGCGTGCCGATCCTCGGGACCCGCAAGTTCAGTGACTGAACTCACGGCTCAAGGCCCCGGCCGGGCCTGCAAACCCACGTCGCGCCTGCTCGGCTCAGCGTGAGCCTTGCACGCGCGGGATGAATCCACGGGTCTCGATTCGGGAGCGGAAGGCGATGTCCAAGTATCAGCTTTTCCTATGGGAAGGCGTGGCGGTTCGGATCGTCGAAGATCCCCACGATTACGAACTCGCATATCTGACAGGCGAATCCCTGTACGAATCGCAGGGCGAGACGGGCCGGGATATCCGCCGCATGCGGATCGTGGCGCAAGCGAGGCATAACTCTTACGCCATGATGAGCCGCATCCAGCAGATGCACGAGCGGATCAACCAGCGCGGAGCGTTTGCCGATCGCACACGCGGCGGCCGGCTCCTGTTCATGCAGTGGCACGGGTTCGCGCCGGACTTTGCCGGCATGAACTGGTGACTTACCCCGCTGATGAGTCGCCGCACGCGACGAAACGGCCTGTTGGGATCAGGCCGTCCGGGAACGCACATCAACCCATCACAACTCCGGAGTCCGAATCATGGAAACGCGCAGCATCAAGCCCGGGCAAGTCGAGGTCGCAACCATCGTCCACGAGGGCCGGGAGTTCACCGCCCTGGGCTCGTCCGTCCATGGGAGCGAGTTCATAGCATACGAGGCCGAACGCCCTCTCTGGGGCAACCGCAGGAAGTTCACTACCTGGGACGGCAAGCGGACCATGCTCATCGCCAGATGCGAGGAGGTGGCCACGTATCGCAATAACTTCGGCGACGATTACACAGCCTGCGTGCTCAGGCTCGCCAACGGCCGGTTCATCATCGGCTGCTCCATGGGACCCGGCATGCTCTTCAGGGGCGAGCTATTGCCCTGGGCGACGACATCGAGGAAGCCACCTACCAGGCCAAGGAATGCGCCCGCAGGTGCATGGATCGCGACTGGGAAGACGCCGAAGCTTTCCAGGATGAGCT
>CALKTZ010001134.1 GCA_937997355.1 uncultured Planctomycetales bacterium
CGGGGCTGATCCCGTTGAAGGCCACGGCGGCGGGAGCGGTCGGGGCCGCGATTGCGGCTGTTGGCGCGGCGGGGATGGCAGTCGCGGGAATTGCAACGGCCGCTCCCGGCACGGCGAGAGCATTGGCCCCGGATGCGGCCAGCTCGACCGGAGGCGCGGTGAAGTCCTGGAGCTGCTGGGGGCCGTCCAACCCGACGCCCTTCCTCACGACGGCAAGGGACTGCAACACGCTCGGAATCCGCTGCGCCACCGCCGCGGACGTCCCCGCCACGGCCCGCAGCGCCAGCATCGATTCGTCGAGCTTCTTGACGCCGTTGACCAGATCCTTCCGCTCGGTCGCCAGCCGTTCCATCTCGAGCTTCACCGCCGCGTCGGCCTCCTGGACGCTCTTGTAGCCCCGCCCTTGCTCCAGGACCGACCAGGTCTTGTTCGGGTCGAACTCGTAGCGGTTATGGTCGAAGTGGCGGCTCTTCAGCACCAGCGCCGAGAAGATGGCGGGAATCCCCATCACGAGGAGCATCGAGCAGACGATCGACCAGAACTCGGGGCGCTGCATCACCCGCCCCCGGCGGGCCCGGAACCAATCGAGCCGGCCCAGCACCGCGAAGGCCACGGGGGTGGTCGCCAACGCGACGAGCGCGGCCAGCAGGGCCAGGGTCGTCAGCGGATCGTTCGCCAATTCGTCGCGCAATCGTGCCCACAGCCCCATCGCTTACCTCCATCGATCGATCGGCTCCGCCCCGGCGACGGACGAATTTCTCCAACAATCGTTGGAGCCTAACCGAAAATTATACCAGCCCGGGAAATGGGGGGGCAATGGCGGGTCGGCCCGGTTGAGCCGTCCGACTCCGGCATCCCGGGCTGGGCCGGTCATGTGCAGGATCAAGATGTTCAGGATGCGAAATCAGACACCTTATCAATAAGATCGGCGTCAATTGGCGGCTGGAGTAACCTGCGTATTTTCAGCTTTTCCCCCTTCATGAGCAGGCGGGGACACTTCAAGCCCGGGCACCACCAGTTCGCTGATGAGCCGGACGTTGATGATCTCGAGGCCGTCCATCTTCACGAGCACGGCGGACTTGCCGGTCGGAGAAACCGCGATGAAATCGCGGCTTCGAACCTCGTGAACCCTCCCCCCGCGCATGTGGATCTGGAACGGGAGGAACGGCTGGCGGCGCATGGCTTCGAGGATGGGCTCGGTCGTCTGCATGGGCCTGGAACCTTCGTCCAAAAAGAGAAGGGAGAGATCCGCCGAGGGGGCCTTGAGCGGAGATCACGCGAAGAGCGATTCCACGAAGGTGTCGGCGTCGAACGGTTGCAGGTCGTCGATCTGCTCGCCGACGCCGATGAACTTGACCGGCAAGTTCATGATCTGCCGGACGGCGACCACCACCCCCCCCTTGGCGGTGCCGTCGAGCTTGGTGAGGATGACCCCCGTGCAGCCGATCGATTTCGAGAATCCCTCGGCCTGGCGGATGGCGTTCTGGCCGTTGGTGCCGTCGAGCACGAGCAGGGCTTCGTGGGGCGCCCCCGGGATCAGCCGCTGGATGACGTTGCGGATCTTCTCCAGCTCGCGCATCAGATGAGACTGGGTATGGAGCCGCCCGGCGGTGTCGATGATCAGGATATCGACCCCGCGCGAGAGGGCGCGCTGGCAGGCGTCGTGCGCGACGCTCGCGGGATCGGCCCCCGGCGCCCCCTTGACGATCTCGCAGCCGGCGCGTTCGGCCCAGATCGAGAGCTGCTCGGCCGCGGCGGCGCGGAAGGTGTCGCAGGCCCCGAGCAAGATAGAATTCCCCTCGTCCTTCAGCCGCTGCGCCAGCTTGGCGATCGACGTGGTCTTGCCCGACCCGTTGACCCCGGCGATCAGGTAGACGGTCGGCTTCCTGGGGGCGACGGCCAGGGCGCCCGGCCTCGGATCGTCGAGCAAAGTCTTCAGTTCCCCCTTGACGAATTCCAGGAGCTGCTCGTCGGCCACCTTGTCCTGATAGGCTTCCTTGACCCGGTCCACGATCCGGTTGGCCGAGGCGACCCCGACGTCGGCCTGGATCAGTCGGGCCTCCAGGTCGTCGAGGAATGATTGGTCGACCTTGCGGCCGAACCACGACCGGATGTTGAAAAGCTGCGCCGTCCGACTCAGCCCCTTCTTGAACCGTTCCAGTAAACCTTTAATCGCCATGACTTTCCTTCGCTTCGCTCACTCACCCGGCGCGGCCCGTTCGATGCCTCTCGATTCGACCAGAACCTATTCTACCTGCCTCATCCTCCGTCCGGAAGGAAACCAGATCACAACGATCGGC
>CALKTZ010001135.1 GCA_937997355.1 uncultured Planctomycetales bacterium
ATGAGCTGGCTGCCCGGATGCAACTGAGCGCCCCCGAGGCACTTGACCTTCGCGGTGAAACCGAGGCGACCCGGCGACTCTACGGGCTCGACGATCCCGCAACCGCCGATTTCGGAAGCCGCTGCCTACTGGCTCGCAGATTCCTGGAGCGGGATGTGCGATTCGTTCAGGTCTGGAGCGGCGCCGGCGGGCCGAGCAATAACTGGGACAATCACACCGACATCATCCGCGAATTGCCGGCCATTGCTCGGAGCGTCGATCGTCCGGTTGCCGCGCTCCTGAAAGACCTCAAGGCGCGCGGCCTGCTCGAAGACACCCTCGTGGTTTGGAGCACCGAGTTCGGTCGAATGCCGTTCACTCAGGGGGCCACCGGCCGCGACCACAACGGAGGTACATCCGTGGCCTGGCTCGCGGGGGCGGGTGTCAAGAAGGGAGTCGCATACGGCGAGAGCGATCCCTGGGCCTGGAAGGCGGCTACCGACCAGACGTTCTGTTACGACCTGCACGCCACGATCCTGCACCTGATGGGGATCGACCACGAGCGACTCAACTTCCGACACAATGGGATCGACCGCCGTCTGACCGATGTCCACGGCCGCGTGGTTCAAGAAATCCTGGCGTAAATGCCGTTGTCCAAGCCTTGGAGTCTTGATCGTCCATGATCTCCGACCACGAGAAATCCAGCGTCCGGGGCATGCTTGGCTTCCTGGGAAATGGGGGCTGGCACCCCGGCGGTCAGGATCTCATTCAGGTGGGTTCGACCTCGCGGCGCTGGTTCCTGCGAATGGGCCTGTCGGGGCTGGCCGGTCTCTCGGTCCCTCAGCTCCTGCGATTTCAAGCCCAGGCCGACGCGGCCGGCGTCGGAACCCGTAGAGGGCCGAAGTCGGTCATCCTGCTCTGGCTCTCGGGAGGCCCGAGCCAGATCGATATGTGGGACCCGAAACCGAACGCGACCGAGGCGGTTCGTGGGCCATTCGGCACCATCCCGACCAGGTTGCCCGGCGTCCGGTTCTGCGAGCATCTGCCCCGGCAGGCGGCGATGATGGACAAGCTCACGGTGATCCGCTCGATGGATTGCTCATCAAGCGACCACACGCCGATCACCATGCAGGCGGGGAATTCGCTGGCGAGGCGAACCAACGACGGCCGAGATGGCGGGGGCTATCCTTCGATGGGCTCGGTCGTCGCGAAGTTCCACGGCCCCAATAATCCGAACATGCCGGCCTTCGTTGGGCTCGCCGACGATTGGGTCAGTGATGTCTGGGGCGCCGGCAACCTCGGGAGTGCGTATCAACCGGTTAAAGGGAACGATCTCGCGGGCCGATTCAACCTCCCGGCCGGGGTGACGATCAATCGGCTGAACGACCGGAACGAGGTCTTGCAAAAGCTCGATCGGCTCAAGGGGCAACTCGATTCCGGCCGGGTCATGGACGATCTCGATCGCTACAGTCAGACGGCCATCGGGATGATTCGGTCGGGCGAAGCGCAGCGCGCCTTCCAGCTCGACAAGGAAGACCCTCGCTTGAGGGATGCCTACGGACGAGACAGCCTGGGAACCAAGGCGCTGCTGGCCCGTCGGCTCGTGGAAGCGGGGGTGTCGTTTATCCTCGTGAGCGGGGCCTGGGGCTATTTCGACCATCACGGCGACAACGTGCGGTGGATGGGAATCGAGAAGGGGCTGAAGCCGCTCCTCCCGAGGGTCGACCAGGTCCTGGCGACGCTGGTGTCCGACCTGGAGCAACGCGGCTTGCTCGATCAAACCCTGGTTCTCATGATGGGGGAATTCGGCCGGGCCGCGGTCATCAACAAAGAAGCGGGCCGCGAGCACGGGCTCACCGTCATGTCGCTGGTCGTCGCCGGAGGCGGCCTTCGTCACGGCCAGGTGATCGGGCAGACCGACGGCCGAGGCCACTCGATCACGGAACGGAAGCTTGTTCCACAAGACCTGGCCGCGACGGTGTTCAAATTCATGGGGGTTGATACCGACGCCCAGTGGATCGACCCCCAGGCTCGCCCAATTTCGATTGTGACCGAGGGGGGGATGCCCATCCGCGAGTTATTTTGAACGGCCGATGACCGCCCGCTTGTTCAGATCGATTCAATTCGAGGAACTGGCTCGTCGGCATCCATGGCCATCTCGGTCGCTCCGATGGCCTCCGCGGTTGAGATCGTCGTGTCCGAATCGGCGACGCGGAGCCTTCCGGCAAACCATAAGCTCAAAACGGTGAATCCGGCGCCGATCATCCCGACCGTCGGATAGCCCACGAGCGCTCCATCGACATTCTTCGTGAGAATCCAGCCCCCGATCGCGGCGCCAATGCCAGACGCGAGATGTTGGATGGCGGAGTTGGCTCCCTGAAATCCGCCTCGGCGTTTCGGCTCGACGCTCGACGTGATCATCGCCATCGCGGGGATCATGCGCCCCGCGTTGCAGAGCATCATGGATCCGAAACAGGCGACCGCCACGAACACGGAAACCGGAGGAAGATTCGTCAGGATCAACATCATGAGCGCCGCGAGGGGGGCGATGGTCCGATAAATGCGGAGTTTCCCGAAGCGATCCGCCAGTCGCCCGATCAGTGGGGCTCCGACAAGCGTCAAGATTCCACCGACGACATAAACGTTCGGCAGGTCGTCTTCCTTGAGCCCGACATTCGAGACGAGATACGGGCTCAGAAATGGGACGATGGAGAAACTGCCGAACATCATCGTGATGGTGAGACCGAATGCTCGGAGATGATTCGGGTGAGTGAAGGTTTCGAGCATTGTCGCCGCCGAGCTTTCACCGCCTCGATGGTGGAGGTGGCCATCCAGCCTCGGAAGGACCGTCGCGGCAAGGAACAGGATGGGCAATCCCAGGATCGAGAGGACCAGGAACGGCGCGTGCCAGTCGTACCGCAGGCCGAGTTTCAGGCCGACCGGGACGCCAAAGACCGACGCGAGGGCGAATGCGGACATCAGAACGCCCGTTGCCGAACCTCGCCGATTCTCGGGAAAGACATCCCCAATGATCGCCATCGACATCCCCCCGAGAATCCCGCCGAAACAACCCGCCACGAATCGGGCAGCCAGCAAGGTCCCGTAAGAATCGGCAAGGCCGCAGGCGAGCGTTCCCGCCAAGAATCCCGAGTAGAGCACGAGGAAGGCGGGACGTCTGGCGAATCGATCGAGAAACGCCGAGGCAAAGAATCCCGCCAACCCTGCCGCCAAGGTGTACGACGAGACGACAAGTCCAAATCGGGACGGGTCGAGACCCATCATCCGCTCCAACTGCGGGCCGAGCGGCATGATCACCATGAAGTCAACGATACTCGTGAATTGCACCGTCGCCAGGATTGCAAGTATGGTCCATTCCTGGAATAAACCCTCGGATTTGATTGTTGACCCCTCTGACATCGGAAACCTTTCCTGGCATGAATTCCGTTCGATTCGCGTGCGAGCCAATCCAATCAAAACTTGCCTTCGCGGCCCTGCATTCCCAAGATCCTAAATCATTCGCAGTGTCCTACCGTAATCGTTCTTGCGCGTCGTGGACAGGTCATCCGGACTTCTCGGAGACGAAGCGAACTTCCCGCGCGGTCCCCTGCCGATGCGATGTGCGCGACCGGGGGATCGTGTAAAATCAGCGACGAAATCCTTGAGAATTTTGGCCAACCGGGCTCAACCCCGCCACCACAATGAGGCATCCTTCGGCATTTTGGTTCGCCGAGAAGAGTCTGGAGCTTCTTCCATGAACATCCAACGGTGTACTCAAGGCTCGGCGAATCTCCTGTCGGCGGTCTTCGTCGCGTGTTGTGGGGCGTCCGCGGATCGGGCGTTCGCGGAACCGGCCCCGTCGGCCCCGCCCAACATCATCCTGATCGTCACCGATGATCAGGGCTACGGTGATCTCGGGGTCCACGGGAATCCCCAGATCAAGACCCCGATCCTGGATCGATTCGCCAGGGAAAGCGTTCGGCTCAAGAACTTCTTCGTGTGTCCGGTCTGCTCGCCCACCCGGGC
>CALKTZ010001136.1 GCA_937997355.1 uncultured Planctomycetales bacterium
GCCGGCCCCAGCCGAATCTCCCAACCCTGTCTTGGAGAAATCGATCTCCGGAAGCGTCATCGATGAGGGGAGCGAAGGATTGGTGCCGCCGATAGGAGGCAACGTGACCTTGGCCGGCTGGTAGGCGTAAAGTTCCTTGTAAAAGGCGGCGGCGTCCGGACCCTCCACCGCCTTCACGAGAGAATCCGCTAACTTTGCTTCCGGTGTACCCGGCCAGGTCTTAGAGACGAGCTTGTACTGCTCGATCGCCTTGGGCAGATCGTTTCGAGCTTCGTAGGTTCGTGCCTTACCCAGCGTGGCATGTCGCACCAATGGAGAATCCTTGGGCGCCTCCTTGGCAACCTGATCGAACAGGTCGAGGGCTTTTTTCAGGGCCGGTCCGGCGGCGTCCTTGTTGTTCGGAAGGTCGTTGAAACCATCCTGATAGAAGTCCGTGGCCGCCTGGAGCAGAGCCCAGTAAGTTGCCGGCGAATTCGGATATTCCTTGGCGAGTTCGACCTTTTCCGCCGCCTTCTTGGTGACTTCAAGTCGAGACCAGACTTCTGAGGATGTCGACTTATTTGCCGAGAGATAATTGGTCAGGAGGACCAGGGCGAGCAGGCCGATGACGATCGAGCCGAACCAACCCCAGAAACGGGTCGGATCTTGATACGCATGATGAAACCACCGGCCCAATGCCGTCATATCCTCTTCGGGATGGTGGATGACGGTCGGCACCTCGTGTTCGTACTGGTGACGAACGGGGGGTTGGGTATGGTGAGACGCCGACGGATTCTCTCGTTTCATCCTGCTTGCCTCGCGGTCCCACGTCCCCTCGCACAAGGAACGGGACTCCTCCTCGTGGATCTCGTCTACTCAAACTCAATGACCAAAGAATCTTATAATCATCGATGGGGAACGGTCAAGCAGCTTTGGCCGTTCGGGCGTCCCACTCGATTTTAGCCTCGAAAGCTTGCCTCCGGGGACAGTCCCGAATCATGCGTCGAAGAGGAGGCGTTCCGCGGTCTTCCTCAGCATCCAGTCTCGGTCGTCCTTCGAGAGATAGTCCAGCCTGTCGCGGATCAGGGCGACGCTATCGTCGTAACGATAGCCGTTGACGACCTGGAACGGACAGTCGCTTTCCCACATGAGTCGACGCGATCCGAACGCTTGCAGGACGCGGCGGATCAGCGGGGATAGATCCGTGTACGGGGCTTTCTTGGCCCCGAGGGCGTAAAACGCGCCAACTTTCACATAAACCCTCGGGTGCTGCGCCAGGTCGCAGAGAGCCTGCACATCGTCGTCTCGGATCGAGCCGTCCGCGCCGATCCTGCCGAGGTGATCGATGATCACGTTCGTGTACGGGAATTTGCGGCACATGCGATCCACTTCGGGAAAGCCGGATGGATCGATCAGGCAGCTCAGCGATTGCCCGGTCTTCGAGGCCGTGATGAACATAGCCATGTAGCCGGGCGGATTGAGCCAGCGAGCGGGGGGTTGCTTGCTATACTCGGGATGAATCCGGAACGCACGGACCTTCTGAGGGACCAGGTCCAGCATCTCCTGTCCGGGATTCGATCCGAGAGGGTCGATGATCGCCGTCCCCACGAATCGATCCGGGTAGAGCTTGATCATGTCGAGCATGTAACGATTATCGAATCGATAGTAGCTCATCTGGATGAGGTTGACCCGGCCCACTCCCGACGGCTGGCATTGGGCGAGCAGCTCTTCCGCCGTGAATGATTTCGGGTTCATATCCGCGACCGTGTACCCTTCGGCCAGCGGATAATGGGCGGTGTCCGGTGTCCAGATGTGGGAATGAGCGTCGATGTAGGGCTCGGTGACAGGCAAGAGACTGCTCCCGAAAAAGTTCAATGCTTCAGGAAGGAGCGAGATGCGTGATCCTCGGACACCGTTGCGCAATCCCGCTCATCAGGCCAGAACTTCCGCGATGACCTCGGCGTCCGAGACCAGCGGCATGGGGCGCCCCTGGCGGTCGATCAACATCGTATTCGGGTCGATTCCCAGGAGGTGGTAGATCGTCGCGAGGATCGATTTCGGGGAGATTTCGCGTTCCGCCGGGTCGCTCGCGATTTTGTCCGACTTCCCGACCACGCGACCTCGTGCGATCCCACCCCCCGCCATGACGACCGAATAGCAGCGCGACCAGTGATCTCGTCCTCCCCCCTGCACCGACGCCAGCTTCGGGGTCCGGCCATGCTCGCTGAGGAGGACGACTAGCGTTTCGTCGAGCTGGCCGCGACGATCGAGGTCGATCAGCAGTCCAGACAATGTGCTATCGAGACCTGGCAGGAGTTCATCCTTCATGCGGGGGAAATGATCCCAGTGAGTATCCCAACCGGTGCCCGCCAATCCATACTCATCCCAGAAGACGGTGACAAACCGGCCGCCTGCCTCAACGAGCCGACGCGCGGTGAGGGCTCCCTGGCCGAACAAGGTCATCCCGTACAGATTGCGGGTCGCGTCGGATTCCTCGTCGAGATCGAACGCCCGGCGCAGCCTCTCCGAAGCCAGTAAGTTGTAGGCCATTGACCGTTGTCGATCGATCCCAGAATCGCCGGCCGCGCGACCGGTTTCTTTCCGCAAATCTTCGATCTGTTCGAGTAGCGAGCGTCTTCGGTCGAGCCTATCGATGGTGAGTTCCGGGCCGAGATTCGACACGGAACCGAGTTGGAAGCGGCTCTCCGGCGTGATCCCGCGATAGAGTTCGAATTCGTCCCAGACCATTGTCTGAAGGGTCTTTCTCGCCTTCCTGGTCCCCTTGCCGACGAATTCCGTGTAGGTTGGGTCGAAGGATGGCCCGAGGAATCCCCCGTAAGGCCCGGCGCGGGCAACTTCACCGACCCGCTGGCTGCTGAACGCAAACGGCAGGGCGAGATTTCTGGGGATCTCGGGCTGGTGTTTATCCGGCTTGAGTTGATCGACGTAATCCACCACCGAGCCGATATAGGGCCAATGGTTGGGGTCGCGCGGATTCAATTCCATGGCGACGTCGATTCTCGGAATCCCGGTCGTGGCATAGGCAACCCCATGCACGGGATAGGGATGCGAGACCGAACGGATGACCGTGGCTTTATCCATCACCTGAGAAAGAAGAGGGAGTCGATCGCAGACGTTTAGCCCGGGGACGCTGGACGGGATGCAGCCGAATTCGCCGCGGATCTCGACGGGGGCATCGGGCTTCGGGTCGAAGGTTTCAAGCTGGCTCGGCGCGCCATACATGAAGAGGAAGATACAGGACTTGGCTCGGCCGAACCCCGGCAATGCCGATGAGCCGGCCTTGCTGCTTAGGTTGCTCGCTTGAGCCTTCGGAGCCCATCGTTCGGCCGGAAGACCGAATCCCAAAAGCCCGAGGGAACTTACTTGAAGCCAGTCGCGCCGAGTAAGCCCATCACAGAGACGCTTCGGCCCACCCAATACGCGTATCATCGAGCACCTCGCGTTCCGCTCAAGATCAAAGACTACCAAGCGTTTGCGTCTCGTGATTCATCGGGATTCAGGATAGTCCAGATCATGCGAATGTTCAACAATAATAACACGACAACTCCATTGGAGCCACGACCAAATCGGCCTATCTCATGTCCTCCCGCATCAGCACGTTGATCTCGAAAGATAATTGATGTATAACCCGTGCAGCTTTTACAGCAAATGAAAATCGAGGGACGATGAGACTCTCACTTCAAACGGACTACGCCCTGCGTGCGTTGCTCTTTGTGGCAAGTCGCTCGGGGCGAACCACGGTGGCGGACATCGCGGAATTCTACGGAATTTCGATCCACCATGTCGGCAAGGTTGTCCATCAGTTGGGACGGTTCGGTTATGTGAGAAATCGTCGAGGGCCCGGCGGCGGGATCGAGTTGGCGCGAAAACCGGCGGAAATCGTCGTCGGGCGGGTGATCCTCGACTTCGAGGGGAACATGCATTTACTCCCTTGCGTGACTCACGAGGGGGAATGCGTGATCCAGCCGGGTTGTACTCTGCGCGGGGTGCTCGCCGAGGCCGAACGGCGACAGATCGATTACCTGAACGGGATCACTCTCGAAGCACTCCTGCCCACACCTTTGAATCTCTCGGTTTTCAAGGGCTGATCGAATGGGTTGTTCGATCGGCTCCATTCGCAAGCTCCTTTTGACTCCCAACTTAAAGAGAAGTGGACGGAGAGAGACCAATGAATCAATGCCGACGGCCATGGCAACGGTATCGCGGATCTTTGTTCGTGCTGAGCCTGATCGGGACGCTGGCGGTGATCGGCGTTTCGGGGACCAAGGTGCATTCGGAGCCTGAATCCGCGGCCAAATCCGATGCGGATGCGGCGCTGGAGCGAACGCGCGAACAGGTCAAGATGCTCGATGATCTGTACAAGAACGCCGTTGTATCGATCACGACTCGTTACGTCGGCACGCAAGGGAAACAACCGGCCATCATGGTGGCGCAGGACATCTTCGGCGCGATGGGTAAGAAGGGCTGGCACTCGGCCAAGCTCGTCGATGCCTCGGGCCTGCCGATTAATGAAGACAACGCGCCCGAGTCCGAGTTCGAAAAAGATGCGGCCAAGGCGATGAATGCGGGCAAACCTTACTTTGAAAAAGTGGTCGGCGAGGGCAAGGACCGACGCCTCCTGGCCGCGACGGTCGTTCCCGTCGTGATGAAGCGATGCGCGGACTGCCATAGCCATAAGAAAGTTGGGGAGGTCCTCGGATTCATCCGATACGACATCCCCATTAAATGATGACAACGGCTGGGGTTCGTACGCCGATCCCCAATCAGGATCAGCGTACGATCGCCTTGAAGGAGACGTAGCCCGAAGCTCCGGGGACGATCACGCCGGGCAGGGTCCAGTTCAATTCGGACGATCCGACGCGATTTTCGTTGGCCGAAAAGACTGTTCCCTTCGGACCTTGCGAGGTCCCTTTCACATATTCGAGGCGAGGCAGCAGGCTGTCGACGATCGACACGCCGCGAATCGGCGTATTCCCCATGTTGCGATAATCGATCCGGAATGTCAGGGTATCCCCGGGGAGAGCTTCCTCGGCGCTGACTCGCTTCACGACCGCCAGGCCGGGGCGGTCCGGGGGCGTTTCCACGCCAGGGCATCGTCGCAGCCAAGGCGGCGGGCCGCCATCTCGGTCGGCCGCCACGACATGGTGGCCTGTCCCGCGCCATCCGCATGCGCGGTGATCAGGAGTCCTTCCGACGTCTTGATCCCATCAAGGCGGAGAACTTTTTCTCTGAGGTTCGCCTGCTGGCGCAACTTGGCGACCTCTGGTCCCTGATTGACGTTCTTCGCGGCGAGATGGAGGGTGTTGTCATAGCCTCTCAACTCGCGAAGGTCGGAATTCTCCCCGGCATAGACTCGCCCCTTCATTCCAGACGCCCGATCTTTCACCCGGGCGAGATGCGGCGCCTGATTTTGAACGACTCGCTTGGAGCCGTTCGTCATCTCGGCCAGGGCCGGCTGGGCGCGTGAGTCTCGAATCAGCGCCTTCTGGGCATCAAACGTTTCGTACAGGCCGTTGCTGACTCGAACTTCCGCGAAACGTGGGGCGTAAACGCAGACGACGTTCGTCGGCAATACCTTCGCCTTGGTCTGGGAACCGAGGCCGATATCAAACCGGATCACCGCGTCTCTCGGCTCGATCCCGGCCAAGCCCCCGGTTCCCGAAGGGCTTGCCATCCGGCCACGATCGCCACCGTCGCAGAGATACTCGTCACGCGGGAGCCAAATCTTGGCACGCGGGGGAGGCGTTCCGCAGACCGGGCCGCAAGGGAGCGAGCACTTGGCACCATCGGGCTTCGAGAACGGACAACCGGTCGCCTCGGGTCCCTGGGGGAAGGTCCAGAGGGGCGCGTCAAAGATGTTGGGGTCCAGTTCCTCGGGCAAGGGGCGGCGTCCACCGATTCGCACGATCGCCACCACTCGCCCGAGCGCCGCGCCAACCTTCAACGGTTCCTCGGTCGGGTTGATGGTGACGATCGGGATCTCGTCCTTGGGGGTCTTCAGGGGAAGGGCCTGATCCTGATCCTCGAGGTAGATCACCTTGGTGACCAACTTCCCATGGTCGAGGACGTCGTAGAGGTCTTCACTGGTAAAGACGATCCGGATCGGATATTTGGCGGGATCGATCTTCTCGGGCCGGTGGAGGTGGCCGACGATCTCGATCACCGGGAAGAGTTCCGCGCCCGGTCGATCGGGAATATCGCTAATCCGCAACCGATATCCGGTTCCAATCCGCAAACCAGCCGTGGCCAGTCCTGGAGTGATACCCTCCGGCATGGAGATCGGCTGAGGGGTCGGGGCCACGATTTCCAGGTTCATGCGGGGCGGGCCCGTGAAACGAACAATCTGGACATCGGGATCCAGACCGGGAACGACCGTCGCGGCTCCAACTTCGCCGTCGGGAATTGCGTTCTCAAGGACGACCGGAGGCGCATCGACAGGGGGAGCGGGAGCCGAAACGACCGTTGGGGGAACGGTTGTAATCGGCCGACTCGACTCAGGATGGCCCGGATGAAGATCGGCGGCGATTCCAGCCCCGGACAGGATCATCGCGGCTGAAACACCGAGCCACGAGGACATCGATGATCTCAAGGACCCTCCGAAGCGGTGCCGGTTGTTTCGTCCGCTCATTGTCCGTATCCCCTCAGAAGGTCAAGAACTCGACCAGTACTTCGGCTATTGAGTGCTTGATGCAGCAAGGCTGCAACGACTGAATCCCGCTCGATCCGGAATGCGAGCGAGCGGTCGGCGTTCCTGTCTCACCGAAGAGCGAGGAGGCCGGACCGCTCGCATTGATCGTGAGTACTCACGTCTCGACGATTACTTGGGAAGGATCGCGCCCGGCTTCGGGGCCTCGACAGGTGCCGCGGGCGCGGCCGGAGCGAGGGCCGGCTCCGCATCGAGAGGAACCGACTCCGTGGGGGGGACGGTCGAGATTGCACCCGGCGGCAACGTGCCCGGGGCGAGTTCGGTCACCGGAGCACTCGACCCGCCGGGTACGCTATTCACGATCGGTGCGCTGTTGATGACCGGACCGCTGCCGACGACGGCCGTCCCGGATGCACCGGGCATTTCAAGGTCGATGGCACCGACCCGAACGATCAGGAGGATGGTTCCTCGCTTGTCGGCTTCGAGAATCGGGTCGATCCCCGGCTCAAGCCGGGTGGAGACGAGGGTTTCCGCGGAAACCGCCAGTTCCTGGTACTTCGGATCGGGCAAGTAGATGACCTTGGTGACGAAGTTGCCACCGTCGACGACCTGATCGAAGTCCTCGGCGGTGAACTGGACCGGGATGGCGTTATGGGCCAGATACGCGTCGGTGATCGGCGTCGTCGGGGCGACCTCGATCGTCGGGTAAAGGGTCACGTTCTCTCGGCCCTTGATGTCTGTAATCTTGAGCCGGTAGATGAAACCTTGATTGAAGTTATACCGGGCCGGGACCGTGAGCTGCGACGAGAGATAGAGTCGCTCACCGCTCGGCCCGGTTCCGGATTGCCAGCCGATCTTCATCCCATCGGGATCGAGGAAATAGATCTGGCTGCGTGTGTTCATGAATCGTCGTCCGGCAGCCGGGCCGCCGCCGGGGCCTCCGCCGCCGGCCATGGTTGCCGCCGTGAACTGAGGCCCCCCCGGAGGGGGATCGCCCGAGACCACGGCATGGGGGCGAAGCCATTTTTTGAGGCCGACGCCCGGACTGCTATATCCGAATCCGTCGCCAGCGGTCGCTGCCGCCAGCAGCAGCACTCCGATCGTTTGCATGGAAATCCTCCAACTCCCACATCGGGGCGTGCTCAGACGGACTGAACCGCTGAACGTCTCGTCCGATCCGGGAGAATGCTACCATCCTGGTATCCACAGCGACCGACTTGGCCACGGTCTCGAACGGAGGTTGGCCGTCGATCCGTGAAGAGCTACAAGTCCGGGATTCGACTCGTCTGTCGCCGAAAATCGGCGAAAAAAGACCTTCGCCGGCTTCAACGAGGTCGACTCCGTTTCCGCTTCACCGCTCCGCGTCTGGGACCGCTCCGGGCTCCTTCGGGCGGACGTCCTGTCAGCCCTCGGCCGGACTTGCGTCTCAACACGCCTAGCGTTTATGATCGGGCATTCCCTTCCATCCCTTGAGGAATTGCCCTACATCCCTACCATGCGTATTAATCGGCTCGACTCGACCATGGTTTCCATTCGATTCCTTTGCCTGGCCATGGCGGCTGTCCTCTCCGCGTTTCGCGGTGTCGACGCTCGGGCGCAAGGAGCGGCTCCATCCCCCCCGCCCCAGGGGCTTCAGAGCGGAGGGGGGCCAACCGGAATTCCCGGCAATCCCCAGGCGGCGCAAAAGGCGGAAGAGCCCCCCTCGGAAGCCGAGCGCCACATCGATATGGCCATCAAGAAGATCTCGGAAATCAAGTCGATCTCGGCCGATATCGCGCAGGAAGTCAAGATGTTGAATCAAGACTTCAAGATCCAGGGAAGATATTTGAGGGCCCCCGGAACCCGCCTCCGCATGGACCTGAGCGTGGTGAATTTGCCCGATACGCAGGCGAAGATCCTCCAGGTCTGCGACGGCGAAATCCTCTGGGAGTATCAGCAGGTTTTCGAAGCCAAGTTTTGCAACAAGAAGAATATCAAACAAATCCTGGAAAAGCTCAACGCCCCCGAGCTTGATGTCGAGACGCGCGAACGCGCGACCGTTCAGCTTGGGCTCGCCGGCCCGGAAGCCATGCTGATGGGACTCCGAAAGGCGATCAAATTCACGCACATGGAGGAAGGAACCCTCGATGGGAAGCCCGTCATCATCGCGGAAGGGATCTGGCGTGATCGGACCGGCCTGGTCGGACCGGACCAGCAGCAAGTCCCGTTGATGGGGCAACTTCCTCCTTACATCCCGAGCTTCGCCAAGCTGTATTTAGGCAAGGAAGACTACTGGCCGTATAAACTCAGCCTTGCCGGCAAGCCGGCATCACTGGTGAAATCCCCCCTCGAAAAAGGCCCCGACGGAAAGCCCCGGGCTCGGCCCGTCGACGACAAGGTCCCGCCCACGAACATCGTGCTTTCCTATACGAATGTCAGGTTCGACGCCCCGGTCAATCCGGACGATTTCAAATTCACTCCTCCGGTCGAGATTCCTGCGGAAGATCACACCGTGGCAATCGTCGGGAGTCTGGAGCAGGCGATCAAGGTCCGCGGTGCCATGCAAAAAGCGGAGACTCCGAAATCGGCCGTCCCCACCATCGACCAGTCGATCAATGTCCCCAAACTTCCAGACACACCGGCTCCTCAATAATTCAATCGCCTCGCCCAAACTAAAGACATTGAACGGATCGCCTGCGGTTCATTGTCGCACCGTTGTCTCGATCTTGATCGCGCGATAGAATTGAATCTTCACTTACATTACCGTTTAGCTGAACTTTCCACCTGAGTGCATGAGGTGAGAGGGTTGAGCCGGGAGGATGCGCGATGGAGCCCACCATTCAAGGGGGCGGCGGGAAACCGAGCAAAGTTGAAGCGACGAAAATCGCGAGTCAGTATCTGAAGACGTTCGTCGCGGACGAAATCCACAACGACGCGACGCATATCAGTGAAGAAGCGGCGACGGTTCTCAAATTCCACGGTTCCTATCAACAGGATAATCGAGATCTTCGCACCCAATTGAAGCGAGAAGGGCAGGAAAAGGCGTTTCAGTTCATGGTTCGGGTGAGGATGGTCGGCGGCGCCATGACCTCGGCTCAGTACCTTGCCTGCGACCAACTCGCCCGGACCGTCGGCAACGGTACGCTCCGAATCACGACGCGCCAGGAATTTCAGCTCCACGGCATCTTGAAGCAAGATCTGGCTTCCACGATCAGGCAGATCAATACCATTCTGCTCTCGACTCAGTCCGCCTGCGGGGACGTCGAGCGCAACGTGCTTTGCTGCCCCGCCCCGATCGCCGATAAGATCCGGGACGAGATGAACCAGGACGCTCTCAAATGGGCATCGCACTGTGCCCCCCGAGCGTCAAGCTACTGGGACATCTGGCT
>CALKTZ010001137.1 GCA_937997355.1 uncultured Planctomycetales bacterium
ACTCGCGGGGCGAAATCGAGTCGTCGTGGCAGAAGTCGGCGATCGCTACGAGATGAGATCGAAGTGAGTTGAACAACGCGGGCTTGAAATCCCCGGTCATTCGATGAACATGAGGCCGGCGAGTCATCCTCACCGGCCTCGCGACTTCATCGGGAAACAAAGTACCGAACAATGACCGGGATCAGAACTGATCGGCGCTGATCACCTCACCGCCGGCGCGGGTCGAGAGGGCCTGGTAGACACCCCTGATCTGGCCGTTGAGGTTGTAGTTCCAGTCGGATGAGCCACCGGAACCCTTGATCGCGATCGGGTTCCAGGAATTGATCGTATCCTTGATGAACCGGACCGAGCCGTCGCAGAGGGCGAAATTGCACCCGCCGGGATGCATGCTGGTCGCGGTGTTCGAGAAGTTATTCTGCCCCTGGGCGACCTTCGGCAGAGCGAGCGCGCCTTCGGTCTGGGCGGCATTGCTGAAATAGTTCGGCGCGAAGATCGTGCTGAGGAGCGTATCGCCGTAATCGCCCGAATACCAGAGATTCTTGCCGTCCCAATCGGCGGGACTCGAGGCGGCGGTGATTTTCGTCCGGGCGTGCTCCCCGAAGAGGAAGGTGTTGCTGGTGCCATCCGTGATCCCGGAGATCCCGACGGGTTTGAAGCTCCCCCCGGGGGTGTTGGTAAGGGCCGTGGAGGCGTGGCCGAAGATCCCGTTGTTCTGCGAGAGCTTCGGGTCGCGGATCGGATAGATGAGGTCGCCGGCATTCCCCCCGTAGCTCGCGTAGGTGGACGGGGTCGGCATGTCGTTCCAATCGCCGACCGTGTTGCGAAGCCCCACGATATTTCCGTCGCTCGGGCACCAGAGGATGCTCATCCCCAGGCCGCAGACGGTGGAATTCGGGATCGTGAAGACCGACAGATTGGAGTTCAACGCGTTGAAGATCGCGCCTTGCTCGTAGAAGGCGCTGAGCGGGACGAACGGCCCGCAATTCTGCCGAATCATCTTGGAGGTCACGACATTCCATGAGCAGGAATCGCCCATCGGGAAGGTATTGTTGGCGTCCATGTAATTATGGGCGGCCAGGCCGAGCTGCTTCAGGTTGTTGGTACACTGAATCCGGCGAGCTGCTTCACGCGCCGATTGGACGGCCGGCAAGAGCAGGGCGATGAGGACCGCGATGATCGCGATCACGACGAGCAACTCGATCAGGGTGAAGCCGCGGGCTTCACGCTTCAAGAAAGATACGCGCATGGACACTCCTCGAAGAAAGAATTGAGGAATTAAAGGGGAGACACGTTTTGTTCAATAGACAATGTCTATGGAACGATCACACACGATGTGGAGTCAGCCTTGCTTCCGGCAATGACCCCATGGGAACATTTCTGCATCACTGCACCTTCGCGGCGGCTTCCCTGGCGGCTTTTTCTCTCGCGAACCTCGCTCGGCGGGCCGAGATGTTATCGTCTTCATCATCGGGGTCGACCGCCTTCTTCTTGCCCTTGGCAACCTTCCCTTTCGACTTCACGGGTTCCTCGGGAGCGACCGGGGGGCTGATCGCCTGCGAAGGAGGAGGATTGTCGCCACCGCACCCCGTCGATCCAACGATCGTCAGGAGCAGCCCCAGCATCACGGATAATGAAAGAAGAGATTTCCGATCAGGGCAAACGATACTCATGGTGCTGAAAACGCTCCGAGATAATCATGAAATCATACGCGCAAGAAATGCCGGACTTTCGCTCGCATTGAACGGCGGCAACTTAATTTGATAAGACTGAGATGTAGAAGAACTGAGGCGAAGACGATCGATGAGGAGATCGACCATGCTTGGTTCAAAATCAAAATCGGGTTATTCGAGATTATGATTCGGCGAATTCTACTTCAAGAATCGAGCCGCGGGCAATACATCGCCATTTTTTTTCGAGCCCTTGCCCTCACATCTCACTGATCGTCACGATCGCGAAACCCCGGGCCGGGCGGAGGACGACCCCGATAGAACAGGCCCGCAACGCCTATTTTATTAGGCGGAAACGCGAGAATCCGCCCCCGACCGTCAGCTTGCGGAGCTAATCCTAATCAATTTTATTAATATAAAATTAATATATCATAAAATTTCTTTTACAATACCAAGAATGACTTTGCAGGCAATGCGGAGCGAGCGTGCGAGGCTGCGGCGGGGCCGGGTTCGATCAAGGCGTCGGCAGTCAGGGCGATCGCCAGACCTCCCGGGGTCGGTTTTCGCCCGAAGATCCTGTCGAGCCTGGCCGAGGCAACTCGCCTCGCGAGCGGGCCAGCCGCGGGCTCGACGGCCGAAATCGAGAGGACGAGGATGGGCCGGGAAGAGGCGGCGGCTCCGGCTCCGCCTCATCCGGAGAGTCGAAAACGCTGCAAATCGCCGCGTGTCTTATTTCTGAGCACCCTCTGCGGCAGGCGAGCCCAGCACGAAATCCAATAACCCCTGCATATCCTTCGAGGTTGCATCGGCCACGATGCCCAACTCTTCGGTCGGTAGTCCGAACCGATTCACCCAGTAGGTCTTGTAGCCGAAGCTCCTGGCGCCGTAAGCATCCCACCCGCCGAAGGCGGCGAACACGATCTCTTCCTTCTTCAGCCCCAGCTTTGTCATCCCCAGGGCATACGCCTGTGGGTCGGGCTTGAAGGTGCCGTTGAC
>CALKTZ010001138.1 GCA_937997355.1 uncultured Planctomycetales bacterium
ATCAGTGTCGGGCCGGCCACGACACTGATCGTGCGATCGGCGATTTTGGTCACCTCGCCGAATCGGATCCTCCCGGCGAATTCCTCCGGGTCGGCGATGGGCGAGACGTAATAGGTCCTGGTGTTCTCTTGTGAGGTGGTTGAGGAAACGAAGCGCGGACCTTGCGGGTCGAGCATTCCTCTTAGCTTCTCGGAGATCACCGAGGACTCATCGTCGGAGTTTACCCCCGCGACGATGATCGTCGCGCCTTCCGCTACATTTTGCCGCACCTGTCCTCGCACCCGCGCCTGCCCCGGAGGGTTGCCCGGCCGGGCCTGGCCCTGGCCTTGCCGCCGGTTCTGCTCGATGTCGCCGACGAGGAAGCCGATGAGAAACAGCGAGCCGTAGAAGCCGACGACCCCGAGGATTTGCAACAGGAAGCATCGCTTCGTGGCGCGCCAGTGCATGCCGACGAAGATCAGGGAGTACAGAGGAACGAACAGATAGGCGGCGAGATGGCCGAGGCCGAGGCTGGCCGCGTAGCAGATGATCTTGAGATTGTTGACGGCCGCGAGCCCGATGAACGCGAGCGCCGGGATGAAGAGCAAACCCATGATGGCCAGTTCCGACCGCCCGGAAGCCACCCCTCCCAGGATCATGATCGCGATCATCAACCCGAACAGGACGCCGAACGCGCCGAGCAGGACGGCCAGCCAGAACGGCAGCGGCCCGATCTCATCGGAGGTGTGTTTTCCCCACGCCTTCTCCGATCGGGATGCCTTGTCCGACCGGGGGTCCATCCGCGCCGGGGCCCGCCAGGGGGACGCGAACTCGGGGTCGTCCTCGGCGGCGACCTGAGCGACCTGCGTCGGCAGGCTCGAACCTCGCGGGGGGAGCGGCGTCTCGTCGAAGCCGAAGACGTCGGCCGGCTCGGGGGCGGGATCGGTCCGGGGCAAGGAGCGGCCGGACGGCTTCGCCTGGGATCTGGGACTGGATTCGGATCGCGGCTTCGGTTTCGACGATGACAACAATTGGGTGGATTGATCTGGTTGCGACGATGATCGTGGTTCGCCGGGGATGCGCATCTCGTTGGCGCAAACCTTGCAGCGGACGCGCCGGCCGGCCAATCCATCCCCGACCTCGAAATGCTTGCCGCACGACGGACAGTTGAAGATGATTGCCATGTGACCGCGCATCAGGGAATGGGAGGGGCCGTTCGACACCGGTCTGAAGAATTTACCCCGAATCCGACTTGATTAGGATAGAACCCGGAACAAACTCCGAAAAATGACCTTCTCTACGATCAGTGGGCGCTGACTTGGGAAAGATTCCGGCTCTCTTCATACTGGGCGGGTGGCAGGTCGCCCAACGTCGAATGCAGCCGGACCCGATTGTAGAACACCTCGATGTAATCAAACAACGCTCGCCTGGCCTCCTCGCGGGTCGCAAGGGCCTCCCGGTATATCGCAAAGGTCGGCCAATGATGTCGATTCGATAAGGGAATCGGATCCGGAAGTATCGGCCGAATCCGTCCGGCTCACTGGCTGTCTTGGAAGCCACCCGTAACCGCGATGCCCAAGAAGAGGAGGCCGTAAAAGCCGACGGCCCCCAGGATCTGGAGCAAGAAACATCGCTTCGTGGCACGCCAATGCATGGCGACGAAAATCAGCGAATAAAACGGAACAAGCAGGTAGGCGAGGAGATGGACGAGGCCGATCCTGGCGGCATGGCACATGATCTTGAGATTGTTAACGATCGCCACTCCGAGGAGCGCGAATGCGGGAATGCAGAGTAGACCCATCATGACACTGCCCATCCGGCCGTCGCTGAGTCCCCCCACGATCAGCATGAGGACTATGATCCCGGCCGGTATGGCGAGCATGCCGACCAAGATCGCCAACCAGAACGGGAGCGGCCCCACTTCATCGAGGGCATGTTTCCCCGGCTTGCTCGGCCGGGAATCCATCCGCGCCGGGGCCCGCCAGGGGGACGCGAACTCGGGGTCGTCCTCGGCGGCGACCTGAGCGACCTGCGTCGGCAGGCTCGAACCTCGCGGGGGGAGCGGCGTCTCGTCGAAGCCGAAGACGTCGGCCGGCTCGGGGGCGGGATCGGTCCGGGGCAAGGAGCGGCCGGACGGCTTCGCCTGGGATCTGGGACTGGATTCGGATCGCGGCTTCGGTTTCGACGATGACAACAATTGGGTGGATTGATCTGGTTGCGACGATGATCGTGGTTCGCCGGGGATGCGCATCTCGTTGGCGCAAACCTTGCAGCGGACGCGCCGGCCGGCCAATCCATCCCCGACCTCGAAATGCTTGCCGCACGACGGACAGTTGAAGATGATTGCCATGTGACCGCGCATCAAGGAAAGGGAGGGGCCGTTCGACACCGGTCCGAAGAATTTACCCCGGATCTGACTTGATTAGGATAGAACCTGGAGCAAACTCCGAAAAGGAAATTCTTCCACACAGGAATTGGCTTCGATCGTCGGAATTGGCTTCGATCGTCGGAATTGGCTTCGATCG
>CALKTZ010001139.1 GCA_937997355.1 uncultured Planctomycetales bacterium
AAACGGGACTGGCTCGCCGGTACTCCGCGTGCCTGTCCCATTTTTCGCGGGCCTGCGCGACCGTGAAGGACGGGAGGCCTTCGGTCGGCGGTTTCGGCGGGGTCGTCCGGTGGCACGCGCCGATCAAAGGACGACGGTGCGCAATCCGACCGTGAACCGCTCTCACCGGACCGTATTCGCCCGATCTCTCAACCGGCTTCCCTGTATATTCCAGGGTTCGTCAAAACGGGGAGGTCCGGCCCAATTGGGCCAGGATCGGGGGAGTGTCCGGAAGTATCTTGAAGACAATTCCCACGGAGCCTGGGAAATCTCGGCGAAATTCGACCGGATTCAATGACAGGCAAGATGTCGTAACTGCTATTTCAGCCTTGCAGTTGTGTTTCAAACCGAGAAATCGGCTCGGCTTCGCGGCGGGAATGGTAATACAAAATCCGTGCCGCGACTTGACCCGGCTTGCGGCCGTTGTACATTTTTAGTAAGGCCGTGCGCGCATTTTCTACACGATGCACGCGTTGTGTCTTATCGGGTACTCTTCGAGCGACCGCAACTGATGGAACGTGCTGAGCGTCGTCGAGCGCTTAGAGGGGAGCGGCAATGCTGGTTCTCTCCCGAAGGAAGAACGAAAGCATCATCCTGAACGACAACATTGTGGTGACGGTCATCGAGATCCGGGGCGATAAGATTCGTCTCGGGATCGAGGCCCCGAGGAACGTCTCGGTTCACCGCCAGGAGGTGTACGAGGCGATTCAGAACGAAGCCCATCGCAAGCCGCCGACTTCGCCCCTCTCCAGTTCGGAATCGTAGCCGCGATCACCATCGCCGAGTAGTGGCGATTCCTCCCCCTTTGAAGCTCAACGAGCCACATCCTGGGCCTTGAGGACGCGGACGAATTCGCGCATCCAGGGGCCGTTGTCGGGCCAGCCGCGAACCGTCACCAGGTTCCTGTCGACGGCCACTTCTTGATCGACGTAGTCGGCGCCGGCCGATCGGGCATCCGGCTCCAGGTCGGGATAGCAGGTCACGGTCCTCCCGCGAAGCGATCCGGCCGCGATGAGCAGGAGCGGCCCGTGGCAGGTCGCGGCGATCGGCTTGTTCGCCTCCAGGAAGTGGCGGACGATGGCGAGCACGGCCGGGCGATTCCGGAGATATTCCGGCGCGCGTCCGCCCGGCAAGACCAGGGCGTCGTAGCTTTCCGCGTCCACGTCGGCGAAGGCGAGATCGGCCTGGAATCGATAGCCGGGCTTCTCGGTGTAGGTATCGAATCCGGGCTCGAAATCGTGGACGACCGAGAGGCAGGCCCGCCGCTCCGGCGCCGCGATATCGACCTGCCAGCCTTCTTCCTCAAGCCGGAACTTGGGGTAGTAGATCTCCTGAGATTCGCCCGCATCTCCCGTGATGATCAGGATTTTCACGTGTCTTGAACCTTGTGCGGGAGGTTGAAACTCGGGATGGACCCGGACCGGACTTCCACAAAATAACGATTGGAACTTGCCCTCGCAACGGGCTCGTGCCCGGGTTTCGAAACGTATGTATCAGCTTGTTCGAACGCGAAGTTCCGAGTTCTTGGCCGTGACCCTTGACCCTGCACCCACGACCGATTACAGTGTTTCCGTTGGAGTTCACAAGCCAACCGGCCCCGTCGTCTAGCCCGGCCTAGGACACATGCCTTTCACGCATGCAACACGGGTTCAAATCCCGTCGGGGTCATTTTCCTGTCTCGTTTGAACCGCACTCACGCCGGCCTGGCGCCGAGTGCGGTCACATGAGCTTCAACGCAGCCGGCCAGGATCGGCACGTTGTAGCCGCCTTCCAGGATGCTCACGATCCTGCCTTGTGAGTGCGTCTTCGCGACGTCGACGATCATTTTCGTGATCGCCTCGAAGTCCTCGACATCGAGGCCGAGGTCGCCGACCGGGTCTTCGGCGTGGGCGTCGAATCCCGCGCTGATGATGACCAATTCCGGCTTGATCCTGTCCGCGAGCGATTCCAGGTTTGTCTGGAACGCGCCTCGATATTTGTCGCGTGGCGTGCCGTATGGAAGGGGCACATTCCGGGTGTGGCCGAGGCCGGCCCCGGTCCCGGTTTCGTCGCGGGTGCCGGTCCCGGGATAGAACGGATGCCGGTGGATCGAGAGGAAGCCGGTCTTGCCGGAATCGTAGAGGATTTCCTGCGTCCCATTGCCGTGATGGACGTCGAAGTCGACGATGAGCACCCGGTTGAGATCGAAGCGGGCCAGGGCATCGCGGGCGGCGACCGCGACCGTGGCGAAGACGCAAAACCCCATGCCGTGCTCGGCCCGGGCATGATGCCCGGGGGGCCTGACCGCGCAGAAGGCCCGGCGATCCTCGCCCCCCATGACGTGCGAGACGGCCTCGATCGCCGCGCCGGCCGCCAGCCGGGCCGCCCGATTCGTGCCGGGCGCAACCCAGGTATCGGGGTCGAGCGAGCCGCCGCCTCGGACTTCGAGATCCGAGACGCTCTTGATGTAGTGTAGGGGGTGGACCCGTGAAAGCTCCTCGTCGGTGGCCTCGCGAACCGTCCCGGCCGGACATGTCTTCGAGAGGCCCGTCCGATCGAGGTGCCTGAGAACCGCGAGGAGCCGTTCGGGCCGCTCCGGATGACGATCCGGGACATGGTGCTCGCTCATCCGACGATCGGTGAAGAGGGTGACCGGCATCGACCTCACTCCGGCAAGGGACTCGATCCGTGCGGATTCGATTCGCGGACCTTCGGCACCACCGATCATAGCGAGCCGTCGGATTGGGAGGCCAGCGGCCAACGGCGGTTTCACGTGGAACCGAATCGAGCCGAAGCGAAAACGGGACTGGCTCGAAGCGGAGCGCCGGGCCTGTCCCATTTTTCGCGGGCCTGGGCGACCGCGAAGAACAGGAGACCTTCGGTCGCGGGTTTCGGCGGGGTCAGGAGACCCGCGCCGATCAGACAAAGGGGTATCGGCGGGATCGTCTTGGACCTGCGCCGAGCCGGGCCAAATGGTTCGCGTTCGCAGGGTCTCAAGATTAGAATCGTCGCTCATGGGTGCAATACGTCGTCCTTACGAGCATCGCCGAGAGCTTCTGGTCGTGCTGGCGATGGCGGCGATCGGCGGCCTGATCCGGCTCTGGTCGGCCGGAAGGCTTGGCTTGGTCCATTTTGATGAGGGGATCTACGCCCTCGCCGCCCTCTGGCCGATCAACCCGAAAGGCTTCTGGGGGCTCGATCCGACCGTCATCGCCTATGCACCCGGAGGCTATCCGTTCCTGGCCGGATTGGGTTCGTTCGTGCTGGGCATTGGCGACCTCACGCCGATCCTGGTGTCGATCCTGCTGGGGACGTTGACCATCCCGGCCGCCGCCTGGCTCTCCTGGCGGACCTTCGGGCCGACCGCCGGGGCGATCACCGCGATCCTGGCGGCCTTCTCGGGTTTCCACATCGCCTTTTCCCGGATGGCACTCACGGACGCGTCCTTCCTCTTCTTCTGGATTCTGGCCGTCGGGATGGGGCAACGGTTCCTGGAACGGCCGAGCATCCTCAACACGATCGGGCTCGGGCTGGGCGTCGGGCTCGTCCAGTGGGTCAAGTATCACGGCTGGCTCGCCGGGGCGATCACGGCCCTCGCGGCCTTCATCCTCGCAGTCCTCAGCCGATCGGAGCGCTCTCCCAGGCGGCTGATCTCGGTGTGGGGGCAGGGGGCCTGCGCGGCGGTCCTGGCCTTCGGGGTCTTCTGGCCCTGGTTCCAGTTCGTGGAATCCCACGGCGGGTATTCCGACCTGATCCGCCATCACTCCAGCTACATGCAGGGGTATCGCACCTGGTTCCCACACTTACTTGTACAGCTCGATCAGTCGGCGATCCTCGAACAGAGTGCAGGGGGGCTTGGGGCGGTCAAGCTCCTGGCCGTCTTCCTGGTGATGGTCATCCTGGGGAATGATTGGCGCTCTTCGAGCCCGGTCCGGAATCGGCTTGTCGGGGCGGGGACCGAGGCGGCGGGGGTCGGGATTTTCGGATTGGCTTTGTTCGGTCCGATCTGGGGCTGGGGGCTCGGCATCCCTTTTTTGCCGTTCCTGGTTCGCGGCGCCTCACCGGCCCGATGCCTGGTCGGGGCCTGGTGGTTTACCTTCGCGATCCTCACTCCGTTCTATCATCCTTACGCCCGGCTCTGGCTGCCGGTCGAAGCATCCGGTTGGCTGATCAGCGGTTACGTCCTTTCCGGTCTCATCGAGGTGTTTCGACCGAACGAACCCAATTTCGCGCCGAACGAACCCAATTCGACTCTGCGAAACGAACCCAATTCGTCGCGGAGACCGGGTAAGCCCCGACCGAACGAACCCAATTCGACTCTGCGAAACGAACCCAATTCGGCCCAAAGTCCGACCACCGCGGTTCTGCGAAACGAACCCAATTCGGCTCTGCATGATCCGGAAAAGGGGATCAGGCACGTCGCTTCGCTCCGAGCCAGTCCTCTTTTCCACCGAGCAAACCCATCCTGGGGATGGGCCATCGGGAGCCTGCTACTCCTGGGGATCTCGATCTTCCTGGTCCGGGCCAGGGCCAGAACCGACCTTGAATCGGTCTCTCTCTTCGGGCCATCCGACTCCCTCCGAACCGCCTGCCGCCGGATTCAGGCCGAGCTTCCCAGGGATCTGGCCAGGCTCCGGTTCCTCGGACGTCCCCCCATCACCTATTATCTGGCCATGGGGGGAGTCTCGCTGGCCCCTCAGCCCGATCTGGACCACCTCCTCCAGCCGGGTCCGCCCGGCGATTGGGCGCTGGTGGACGATGCCTTGCTCCGCCAGGAACCGGACCATGCGAAGGCCATCGCAAGGCTCAATGACGGTTGGGAGATCGTGAACCGAGTTCCGACGACCCTCAATCTTCCGACCCTCCTCGACCTCGAACCGGGCGCGGCAAGCGAATCGTTGATGCCGTGGTCCGTCGAGTGCCCGCTCTGGCTGCTACGACCTCGACCCCAGGGAGCCCGCTGATGCCCAAGCCGGACGAAACATCCCCCGTCTCTCTCTGGCCCGACCCGTCGGCCCTCGGCACCCTGACCGACCTCTACCAGATCACGATGATGGCGGGATACCTCCGGGAAGGGATGGCCGACCGGCGGGCGACCTTCGAGCTGTTCGCGCGGAAGATGCCCCCCGGCCGGGCCTATCTGGTCTTCGCGGGGTTGGAGCAGGCGATCGGCGATTTGCTCAATCTCAGGTTCTCCGGGGAAGAGATCGAGTCGATCCGGCACTGGCCGTCGTTTCGCCACCTGGACGAATCATTCTTCCAGTACCTCCACGCACTCCGTTTCGACGGGGACGTTTGGGCCGTTCCCGAGGGGACCGTCGTCTTCCCGGGGGAGCCCCTCATCCGGGTGACGGCTCCGTTGGCCCAGGCGCAGTGGGTCGAAACGCTCCTCTTGGCCGCGGTGGGGTATCCGACGTTGGTGGCCTCCAAGGCCGCCCGAATCGTCCATGCTTCGCGTGGCAAGCCGCTCCTGGAATTCGGGGCGAGGCGAGGGCAGGGGCCTCACGCCGGCTATCTCGCCGCGAGGGCCGCGTACATCGCCGGGTTCGCCGGCACGAGCCATGTCGAAGCGGCTCGGCGGCTCGGCATCCCCGCCTCCGGCACGATGGCACATTCGTGGGTCCAGTCGTTCGATTCGGAGGTCGAGGCGTTCGCGGCCTACTCCCGAACCTTCCCGGATTCCACCACCTTATTAGTGGATACCTACGACACCCTCGAAGGGGTCCGCCGCGCCGCCGCGATCGAGCCGCCGGTGAAGGCGATCCGGATCGATAGCGGCGACCTCGACACGCTCTCCCGCCAGGCGAGGCAGATCCTCGATGAGCTCGGCCGGGGCGGGATCCGGATCGTGGTGTCCGGCGATCTCCACGAGCACGAGATCGAGCGGCTCGTTTCACGTGGAGCGCCGATCGACGACTTCGGCGTCGGCACCGAGCTGATCACAAGCCGAGACGCCCCTGCACTCGGGATCGTGTACAAGCTGGTCGAGCTGGAAGGGGAAGGGCGGTTCAAGCTCAGCCCCGGCAAGAAGACCTATCCGATGGCCAATCAAGCCTTCCGCCGGCGAGATGCTGACGGGAAGTTTCTCGGAGACCTGGTCGCGAGGGCCGACGAAACCGCCGATGGCGAGCCCCTGCTCCGACGTTACCTCAAGGATGGCAAACTTGAGTCGGATCTCCCGTCCTTGAACCAAATTCGAAGTCGCTGCCGGGAGCAACTGGCCTCGTTGCCGGATCGACTCCAGGCCTTGGATGCGGTTCCGGACTACCCCATCCGTTATAGCGACCTCCTCGAAGCCGATGCCGCTCGCCTGATGAAAATGCATCCGGCCTGATCGTCGATCCGCCCGCAGAGATCCCCAGGACTTCAGCCAAGCCCCCAGGTTGCCCCAGTCACACGATCCGGCGAGTTTCACCGGCAAGCAGATCCGGCGATCGACTTGATCGGGGATACGGAGTGGATTGCAGTTTGGCATCCTGTGAGCCGAAATTAGGAGCGGGGTTAGGATGCTTCGTCCGCTTCGGCGGCTCTTCGGGGTTGGAAGGTTCATGGCGAAGATCATCAGCGTGGCGAATCAGAAGGGGGGAGTGGGCAAGACCACCTCGGCGATCAACATCGCGGGTGGGCTCGCCAAGGCCGGCCGGTCCGCGCTCGTGATCGACATCGACCCCCAGTGCAACGCGACGAGCGGGCTGGGGATCACCCCCGCCGAGCGGCATCCGCTGCTCGCGGGCAAGCCGCTCGCGGAGTCGATCGAGGAAACGTCTCGCGAGGGGTTGTTTGTCCTGCCGGGTTCGCAGAGCCTGGCCGATGCCGATGCCCTCTCGGCCTCGAATCGCCAGCGGGCCTCGGCCCTCCGGCAACAGCTTGGCGCGGAGCTCAGCCGGTTCGATTACGTCTTCCTCGATTGTCCCCCCTCGCTAGGGCAGCTCACGAGGGCGGCCCTCTCGGCCTCGGCCGAGCTTTATATCCCGATCCAGTGCGAGTACTTCGCCATGGAGGGGCTCTCTCAGATCATCGAGCTGGCCCGCCATACCAAGGCGAAAGATAACAACCGCCTTGAGATCGGCGGGATCGTGCTCACCATGTTCGACCCGGCCCTCGAGCTGGCCAACGAAGTTGTGAGCGAGGTCCGGCAGTATTTCGATGAGACCGTGTTCGACACGCTCATCCCGCGCGACGTTCAGATCAGCGAAGCCCCGAGCCACGGCCTGACCGTGCTCGACTACGCCCCGCGGGCCCGGGGAGCCTGGGCCTATTCGGAACTTGTCATGGAGGTTATCGACCGTGAATAAACGACGCCTCGGACGCGGCCTGGAAGCTCTCCTCGGTCGCGAGGAAGGGGGCTTCGAGCCCAGCACTCTCGCAACGGCCGAGCTCCTCCATCTCGCCGTCGACCAGATCGATCCCAATCCGTATCAGCCCCGGCGTCAGTTCGACCCGCAAGAGATCGCCGCGCTGGCGGATTCGCTCCGTCAGCACGGGATGTTGCAGCCGATCCTCGTGCGGGCCGTCGGCGATCGGCATCAGCTCATCGCCGGGGAACGCCGGCTCCGCGCCAGCATCGAGGCGCACCTGCACGAGATCCCGGCCAGGGTCCTGGAGCTCGACGACCAGCGGGTCTTCGAGCTGGCCATGGTCGAGAACCTCCAGCGCGAGGACCTGAACGCCGTCGACAAGGCGATCGCCTTCCGCGAATACCTGTCGCGCTACGGCGGGACCCAGGAGGAGCTGGCGGGGCGGCTGGGGCTCGATCGCTCGACCGTTTCGAACCTGGTCCGGTTGCTCGATCTCGCCGAGGAGATTCTCGACGCCGTCCGGGCCAAGCAGATCAGCCAGGGACACGCGCGGGCCATCCTGGGGCTTTCCAACCCCGAGGAGCAAATCGGCGCCTGCCGGCGGGTGATCTCCGAGGGGCTCTCGGTTCGCCAGACGGAAGCCCTCGTCGCCACCGGGATTCCCACCCCTTCGAAAACCCGCATCCGGAAAGATCCCGCCCATCTCCCCGAGGCGAAGGCCCCTCACTTCGTCGAATTCGAACAGCGGCTCCATGAGCGATTCGGGACGCCTGTCCTGGTCCGGACGAGGTCGCAAGATCGCGGGCAGATCATCATCGACTTCAATTCCAAGGACGAGTTCGACCGCCTGACCGCGCTCATCGAGGGAGCCTCCGAAGCCTTCGCCGAGCTTGTCCATTGACCGAGCCGTCCCGCGAGTATCCGTCCACCCACCGCCGAAGGCCGGGCCTGATCTCCAGGCTCGGCCTTCGTGCATGACCGGTAAACCGACTTCCCATTTCAAAATCATTGGACGCATTGCTCAGGAAATCGGATTCACATCTCGATCCTCTCGGCGAACGGTCTCCGCGCCCCCCGAGACTCGGCAACCGCTGGCGCATGCGAGACTTAAAAATCTGGACATGAAGATGGGTGAAGCACGGCACCCGGTTTGCTCTCACCTGCGACACATTCGCGTCCACAGAGCCACGGCCCACAGGTCTCCGGGATTTTGGCATCGGCTCGCGGAAAGCCGTGCGCTATCCGATCGTGAACCACACCAGGTCAATCATCGAGAAGATCCCGCATGAACGACGATGAGGAGCCGCAACCGTCCGACGACGAGCTTTCCCTTTCGCTGCTGCGTGTCGTCGATGATCGAGAGAAGGCCGATTGGCTGCGCGAGGTCCTCAGCGGATTCAGCCATCGTTGCCGCAACTCGCTGAATGGCCTCAAGCTCGGGTTGTATCTCACCAAACGGTCTTCCGGAGGGGGGCTCCCGGCGGTCTGGTCGGACCTGGAGACGACTTACGAGGCGATCGAACGGACCATCGATCGCCTCCAGACGATTTACCGGCCGATGCCGCTGACCCTCGTGGAATCCGAGCTCGGATCGATGATCGCCGAGAACGAGGCAGCCTGGAGGCTCTGCTTCACCGAGCGAAGGAAGATTCTGGTCATCGACAGGCCCCCGAGCGATTGCGCGGGACGGTTCGACCCGATGCTGCTGGGGCAGGGGCTCGATGCGCTGATCGACTGGAGATCCCAGGCGAGCCCCCGGGGGACCGTCGCCCGGCTCAGCTGGCGCTGTCTCGGGAACCGCTTCCGGCTCGGCTGGAACGAAACGGTCCAACCAACGAAACAACCGGGTTTGGCTCGCCCGAATGCCTCAACGCTACCTCGGAATCGGCCCCGGCAGCCGATCGACCCTCTTGTCCTCCCGCTCCTGGCCCGGATCATCGGTGCCCATTCGGGACATCTTGAGAAGGATTCCGGGCCGACGCTCTCGATTCAAATGACCTGGCCCATGACTCCGGAATGCCTCGCCCGGGGACAATCCGTACTGCATTCATGAACATCCGGGAATGGCGTTCGGTTTCGAGAAAAATGTCGGTGTCGCCCCGGGTGTTGAGAAGCGGCGACGGTTCGCCTCGCGGATTTTGGCGGAAATCGGCCGCGACCGAAAACCCCTAAGTTCCTGGAGTATTTCGGGTTGATTGATCCTGAACGAATCCGGCCGGGGATGGCGGCGAAGGACCGCATGGGGCCGGATTTGCCCCGGCCTTGACCTCATCCGCACGAGATGCGTACCATTCCATCTACGTTTCGGTTACGGGGCGTAGCGCAGCCTGGTTAGCGCGCCTGCCTTGGGAGCAGGAGGTCACCAGTTCGAATCTGGTCGCCCCGATTCTTGTGCGATTCCGATACCGCCGCTTGCCGAATCCAGTGGAGATGCCGCGGAATGATCTGATCCCTCGCCGATTCACCTAGATGCAACAAGCACCGCGACGTTCCTCGACAAGGGCTTCATCCGTGGCAAAAGAGATCACAACGGCAAAGGAACAAGCGGCCCGGGCGGCTGCCGATCTGGTTCAGGACGGTATGATCGTCGGGCTGGGCTCCGGCACCACATCGGCCCTGATGATCGAACATCTCGGCGAACGCGTCAGCCTGCAAGGGATCAAGATCCTGGCGGTCCCCACCAGCGTGGCCACGGCCAAGCTCGCCCGCAATTTCGGGATCCCCCTCCGAGAGCTGGACGATGTCCCGAGGGTCGATATCAGCCTCGACGGCGCGGACGAAATCGACGGCCGATTTCGGATGATCAAGGGGCGAGGCGGGGCACTCCTCCGGGAGAAGCTCGTGGCCGTCGCCTCGTCCTGGCGAGTGACGATGATCACGGCGGACAAGCGAGTCGAACGCCTCGGCGATCATGCCCCGGTCCCCGTCGAGGTGAGCCCGATCGGGATCAAGTACACCGAGCTTCGGCTTCAGCAGCTCGGTGCCGAGACGACCATCCGGCAGCACCCCGACGGCTCCCCGTTCTTGACCGACAACATGAACGCGATCATCGATTGCCACTTCAGCGGGATCGACGATCCGGATCAACTCGATGCCCGACTCCACGGCACGGTCGGCGTCTTCGAGTCCGGGCTCTTCATCGGCCTGTGCGACACGCTCCTGATCGGGACAGATTCGGGGATCGAGCGATCGGATTCCGGCCTGCGGCCGTTGCCCGGTCAATCCTGATCGTCAGGCCGAGTCGGAGCAAAAGAGGGGACCGGAGACCCTCGCCAGGCGAAACTCCCCGAGAGTGCCGTTCATCTCCGCGCGAGCCGCTTCTTGAGCTCGTCCAGAATCTCGGCGGTTTTGGACGCGCCGATTCGATCGCAGCCGACTTCCGCGACGGCAATCGCCGTGTCCAGGTCGCGGACCCCGCCGGCCGCCTTGAGCTTGACCTGCGGCGGGGCCGCCCACCGCATGAGCTTGAGATCCTCGATCGTGGCCCCTCCCGTCCCGTAGCCTGTGGAGGTCTTGACGTAATCGGCGCCAACCTCGCCGCAGATCTGGCAGAGCTTGATCTTCTGGGCTTCATCCAGGTAGCAGTTCTCGAAGATCACCTTCACGATCGCGCCGTTGTCGTGCGCCGCGAGGGTGATGGCCAGGATGTCCGAGGCAACCTCGTCCCACTGGCCGCCGATTGCCTGCCCGATATTGATCACCATGTCCAGCTCGGTCGCGCCATCGGCCATCGCTTGCCGCGCTTCGAAGACCTTCACCTTGGTGCCGTGCCCCCCGTGGGGAAAGCCGATCGTCGTGCCGACCTCGACGCCGGTCCCGGAGAGGAGTTTGGCCGCGAGCGGCACGGCAAAAGGCTTGATGCAAACGCTGGCCACGCCATAGTCGGCCGCCAGCCGGCAACCGGCTTCGAGCTCGGCCTCCGTCAGCGTCGGGCCGAGCAGGGAGTGGTCGATCCGTTTGGCGATGGCATCATAAGTCAATTCGAACCCCATCTGCGGCGGACCTCTCAAAAATGAAGTAGACGGTGCGTTCGTCGGCCTGGGATGCTCGCGATTCCGGCCCGGACGAAGTACAGCACATCAAACTCGAATGCGTTCAGGCCAGGGGAGTGGCCGGGTTCCGGCTC
The DNA here is from genome assembly GCA_937997355.1 of uncultured Planctomycetales bacterium. Classification (GTDB taxonomy): domain Bacteria; phylum Planctomycetota; class Planctomycetia; order Isosphaerales; family Isosphaeraceae; genus CALKTZ01. Next base: position 11,443 of record CALKTZ010001139.1, read on the forward strand.
GAACCCCGAAGGATGGTCGGCGTCGCCTGACGACGGGCCAGGATGGTCGGGCGGAACATCATGGCGATGACGAGCGGGAGATAGAGCATCACCAGGGTTCCTCCCTTGTCGAGGTACCAGAATTGGCTCGCGACCAGCAGCGCCGCCGAGAGGGCGATGAGTTCCCCGAAGTTCTTCCCCATCGGCCAGATCGAGACGACGATCACCAGGGCGAGATAGGCGATGAGGACGGGTAGCCGGAAGCTCCGGTCGATTTCCAGCCAGAAGCTGCCGGTCGGCGTCGGATCGGTCCAGGGGAGCAGGCCGACTTCCGAGATGCTCCGAGCCCCGAGGGCGCTCGCCCAGTGCGAAAGCTCGGGGACCCAGAGGCCGAGGGTCGCGCAAATGAGGACGATGCCGATTGCCGTCGCGAGGAACCAGAGCATCCCCCGGCCGCGATAGTAGCCGGCCCAGAGCGCGATCAGGCCCAAACAGGCGGGGATCCAGCCGGCGGAAAGTCCGATCAAGGCCCCGGCGAGGGCGGGGCGTTGATGCACGATCAAGGCCCCGACGATCAGGGCCGCGGAGATCAACTGCCCGCTGTCGACGAGCGCCATGCGCGTGTAAGGGACGATCACATAACAGACGGCCATGGCGATCCCGAGGATCGGTTTCTCGAAGTGCGACCACCCGATCGTCAACAGCCCGAGGACGAGTCCGAGATGCGCCACCACCGCCAGCACGCGGGAAAGGATCACCTGCGGGAGCTCGCGCCGCAGCGAGGGGGGGAGGGGGG
>CALKTZ010001140.1 GCA_937997355.1 uncultured Planctomycetales bacterium
ATTCGGGACTTCGGCTTCTCTCTCGGCGGCCCACTCGTGGCGACGTTCTGGGGAGCATTCTCATCAATCATTGAAACGCGACCGGTAAACGAATGGAGGTGAATTAAGAAATAAGAACGAATTCTTCGGACATTCCCGTCAGTTTTGACGCCATGGTTACTGGAGGCTTGAGAGAGGGGGACGCGAGGCGATCCGAGATTCTTGGCGAATTGGCGTCAGATTCGGGGGCGAAAGAGTCAATGCGCCGCAAGGCGTACGCGATATCCTGGCACGAAACCGAGCAACCATTGATCGGTTTCGAAAACCGAATATCTGCGCGATTTCCGAGAGGCCAACGGATTAAGATCTTGAGTATTTAGATCTTGGTCATTGTGAGTGCGTCCGTCAAGGAGTTACCGAGAAAAATACGACAGCGATCGTAGAGATCATGATCGGATTCATGCTTAGTAAGACCATCTTGGAGAAGGGTCGAAGAGTCTGGATCGAGCCGTGGAGAAGATGCATCAGGCCATTGTGCGGGATCGCCGGATGCGGTGCGCATGTCTGATATGCGTGGCAGGAGGGAGCCTTGCAACACCCTCCCACCTGATTCCCGGTTCATCGGCCGTGGAATCACGGCCGAGCATCAGCCGCGATAGACTTCGGCCTCGATCATGCTGATCTTATCCCCTTCGGCGACGACGAGGCCGGCCGGCCCCCCCGTGCTCCAGGCGGCGTACTTCCCATCCTTGGTGAGGACGTAGAAGACGACGCTGGAGTTCAGTTTCCCGTTGCCGTCGGAGAACCGGGGATCGCGCGAGCAGAGTTCGACGACTCGCTTGGCGGTGGCCATCAGGGCGTCCTTGGGATTCTTCCCCTGGCGCAGGAACTCGACGCAGATGCACGAGGCGCAGGTCAGGAGATTCAACTCGCCGAGGCCGACCGAACCGCACGAACCGACCATGTTGTCGAGCCAGAGTCCGGCCCCCAGGATCGGCGAGTCTCCCACGCGGCCGGGAACCTTATAGCCGAGCCCGGAGGTCGTCGTCACGGCCGCCATGTCGCCGTGGGTGTCGAGCACCGAGCAGTGGACCGTGCCGTGCGTCGGCTTCTCGACCAGGTCGCGGATCACCGGGTCATTCATCGCCAGGGTGCCCGGGATGCGGTTGCCGCGGAGCTTCTGTTCCTTCCAGGCGATCCAGGCCTCGCGGGTCTCTTTCGTGAGGAGGGTGTCCATCTCGGGGAAACCCTGTTCGCGGGCGAACTTGCTCGCGTTGTCGCCGACCAGCAGGCAATGCTTGGTCTTCCTCAGGACGGCCCGCGCCACCGCGGCGGGATGCATGAACCCCCGGAGGCCGGCGACGCCCGCGCCGCCGTGCGTGGGACCGTGCATCACGGATGCGTCGAGCTCGACGACTCCTTCCTCGTTCGGCGTCCCGCCGTAGCCGATCGAGTGCTCGTTCGGGTCGGCTTCTAGGATCGCCACGCCGGCGATCGCCGCGTCGAGCGGGTCGGCCCCCTTCAGCACCATGTCGTAGGCGATCTCGACCGTCTTCTGATTGCCGCTGGCGATGACGATGGGCTTCTTGTTCCCCGGCTTCTTCGGCTCGGCCGCGCCGATCGAAAGCGCCGCCAGGCTGCTGGCGCTGAATGAGAGGAACTCGCGGCGATGGAATCTGGGAGTCATGGGGTAGCCTTCTGTTGGAATTTGAGGGACCGGAGTCGGAGTGCGTTGGATCGAGCCTGGCTTCGTTCAAGGACGGAAAGGCGATCCACGCGAATTGAAAAATCGATCCTAGATCGAGCCGAAGCAAATTCCTAGGGTTTTGGGCGCCGCGAGTCCGGTTTTTTTCACATTCCAGGGCATCGCTGCATCGATCCTTTTGCCGCTCCCCCTCGGATCTCATTCGCTCGCGAGGAACCTCATGGGCGTGGGGCCTCGCCCCTCGAATCGGGAGGAGCAAGCTCCTGCGAAGTTCTGGGATGAGGCATTACTTCGGGTGTAGTAAGGGCTCAGGATTGAGACGCCGTGATCGCCGCGATCGCGGCATCGGCCGCCACGGTCGTGGCCCGATCGTCGTGATCGTGAAGCTCGTGCATCGCTTGATCGAAGCGTCTGCCGGCCATCTTGAGGTAGAGCTCGCCGGCGGCCCGATTGGCGCGTGAGAGTTGGCCGCTGGCGAGTTCGTGATCGAGACGAGACAGGGTGCAGGCCGAGGTATAAAGTGCGATGGCGGCGTCGGCGACACGCTCCTGAAGATACTCCGCTTCCAGGATGGCTTCACGTTGCCGGATCAGGAGACGTTCGATTCCCCAGCCGAAAGTCCGGACGCGTCGTCCCAGCAACCTCGCCTCAGCTTCCAAGTCGCGCGACACGACCGGAACCTGCGGAACCCCGAGGTAAGGGCTCACATGGCTGACGCCCGCCTGCCAGAGGGTGGACAGGATCCGCTTGGGTGATTTCAGGCCTTCCAGCGTCTGCTTGAGCCCCTCGCCGATGTCGCGCATGCCGACCAGGGCGATGAAGGGCTTGAGGACTTCGTTGGCCCCTTCGCCGATGGTGTTGATCCGGGCGTCTCGCATCATTCGCGCGTAGGGCTCGTTGGTGAAATAGCCCTGCCCGCCGTGGACCTGGAGCACATCGTACACCCCCTGCCAGAGTGCCTCGGTGGTGTAGACCTTGAGGATGGCGGTTTCCAGCATGTAGTCGTCGGCGCCCCGATCGATGAGGGCGGCGGTCTGGACGGTCGTGGCTTCCATCGCGTATGCATGCGCGGCGAGGAAGGCGATCTTCTTCTTGACCAGTTCGAGGTCGGCCAGGGGGCGGCCGAATTGCCTTCGGCGCTGGGCATGTTTTGCCGCGGCCCGGAGACAAACCTTCATGGCTCCGGTGCAGCTTGCGCCGAAGGTCGTGCGGCCGAAGTCGAGGACCGTCAACGCCACCTTGAGCCCCTTGCCCAGGGGGCCGAGGATGTTCTCGGTCGGCACCGCCATGTTATGGAAGGCGAGCTTGGCGGTGGCCGTCCCGCGAATCCCGCACTTCTCCATGCGAGGGTCGACGACCTGGAAGCCGGGCATGTCGGGGGTGACGAGGAACGCCGTGACCTTGGAATCTCCCCCCTTGGGGTCGGGGGTGCGGGCCATCACCGTGAGGACCCCGGCAATCCCCCCGTTGGTGATGTATCGCTTCGAACCGTTGAGCCGATAGTGGCGTCCATCCTCGCTGGGAACGGCCTGCGTCTGGACGTTGGAAGCGTCGGAACCGGCTTGTTCCTCCGTGAGTGCGAAGGCGGCCAGGGTTTCGCCGCGGGCCAGGGGGGGGAGCCACTTCGCCTTCTGCTCGGGCGTGCCGAACAGGATCAAGGCGCGAATCCCGATCGAGTGATGCGCGTTGACGAACACCGCCGTCGAGGAGCAATGGCCGCCGATCACCTCCATGATCCGGCAATACTGCTGCTGGCTGAAACCCTTGCCGCCGACGTCCGGAGGGGAGCACCCCGAGCTTCCCCAATCCTTCGATGACATGCGGGGGGATGTCGGCCTCCCGGTCGATGGCGTCGGCGTCGATGCTCGACTCGGCGAAGGCTTTCACGGCGGCCACGGCCTGGTCGGCCGCGGCGTCGGCCTCGGGAGAGAGTACGGGATACGGGAAGATGGACCGGCCCAGAAATTTGCCCTGAAAGAGTCCCTTGGCGAATCCCGCGTGAGTCGGCTCGGAGAAGAGCAACTCCTCGGCCTGCTTTATCTGCTGCTCTCGCAGCGCCTGTGCGGCGGCGTCGGGGCGTTCGGGAGTGGAGATGGACATCGATGGCTCCCTTTTCAGGTCGTGTCTCTTGGAGGCCGAGAACGGCTCGGCCGCTTGATAATTTCCGGCGGAGAGCGCCGAAGCGGGGCGAAGAACCGGCGGTGCTCAATCGGCCGGATCTCGCGGATTTCGCCTCATGGCAACTCTTCCGATCCTTTTCTACGATCCCGGACGGTATTTGAATCTTAGGCTGTCGGGATCTCGGCTACATTTTTCAGGCCAAACCATTCGATTCCCTGTTCCCGGAGGACGTGCTTGCGAACTTTCCCGGTCACGGTGCGGGGCAGGGCCTCGACGATCTCCAGGTATTTGGGGATTTTGAAGTGCGCGATCTGCCCTCGACAGTATGCGCGAAGCTCGTCGGCCGTGGGTTTCGTGGATGGCTTGGGCACGACCCAGGCCGAAACCACCTCGCCGAAGACCGGGTCGGGGAGGCCGACCACGGCCACCTCGGCCACGCAAGGATGATGCATCAAGAATTCCTCGATCTCCGGGGGATAAATGTTTTCCCCTCCTCGGATGATCAGCTCCTTGAGCCGGCCGACGATCCGATAGTTGCCATCGGCTTGGCATTGCGCGAGGTCTCCCGTGCGGAGCCAGCCGTCCCGATCGAGGACGCGCCCGGTGGCCTCGGGATTGTTGTAATAGCCTGCCATCACCCCATGGCCACGGACGCAGAGTTCGCCGGGCTCTCCCGCTTCGACGATTTCTCCGTTGGCCGGCGAGATGAGACGAACCTGGACACCGGGGATCGGCCGCCCCACCGTGCTCACGCGCGTTTCGATCGGGTCGTCGACGGAGGTCATCGTGATGATCGGCGAAGCCTCGGTCAGCCCGTAGCCGATGGTGATCTGAGGGATGCCGAGTGTGTCGATGACCGCCCGCATCACCGGGAGAGGGCAGGGGCTCCCTGCCATGATCCCGGTCCGGAGCGACCGCAGGTCTCGGCGAGGCCGGTCGGGATGGTCGAGCTGGGCGATGAACATCGTCGGGACGCCGTAGAGCGACGTGCAGCGCTCGGCCTCGATGGCGGCGAGCGTCGCCCCGGGATCAAAGCTCGAAGCCGGTACCACGATCGCCGATCCGTAGACCGCGCAGACCGAGGTCCCCAGCACGCACCCGAAGCAATGGTAGAAGGGGACGGGGACGCAGACCCGATCGTTTTCCGAATAGTGCGTCCGTCGGCCGATGCAGAACGCATTCAGCAGCACGTTGCGGTGGGTGAGCATCGCCCCTTTGGGGAGGCCGGTCGTCCCCGAAGTGAACTGGATGTTGAAAACATCGTTCGGGGAGATCGCCCGTTCGCGTCTCGCGAGGAAGTCGGATCTCGCCCCAGCCATCCGCTCGTCGTCGGCCCTTGCCTGGAGGTCGTCCCAGGTCAACCAGCCGGGGCCTGGTCGATCGCCGATCGCGATCAGTCGGCGCAAGACGGGGAGTCGTTCGGCTCGCCAATCGTGGGTTCGGCCGTCCGGGTGCCGAACTTCGGGTGCGAGCGTTTCGACCATCTCCACGAAGTTCGACGTCTTGAAGGGGGAGCCGACGATCAATGTTGCCACGTCGGCGAGGTTGAGCGTTTCTTCAAGCTCGTGGAGTCGGTAGGCCGGGTTGATGTTGACGAGGACCGCCCCGATCCTCGCGACCGCGAACTGAGTGGCGACCCACTCCGGGCAGTTCATCGACCAGATTCCGACATGCTCCCCAGGCGCAATTCCCAGCGTGAGCAGGTTCATGGCCACGGTATCGACCAGGCGATCGAGCTCGGCCCAGGTCCAGCGGACGCCGTTGGCGGCCTGCCCCGATCCCGGGACGTTGGGGAAGACGACCGCGTCATGGTCCGGGAACCGTGCCGCGGTCTCACGCAGCACGCCGCCGATGGTCCGTCCTTCAACCCAGGGAATTGGCTCGATCGATTCCGGCATGCTCCGTTCCTCCGGTCAACTCATCGGGGGACCTGGCATCGCGACGTTCCAATGGATTTGATTTTATCTCATTTGGGGTGATGGCTGTTCCCCTGGGAAAGATCCCATCGAGGAGGCCGTTTCTCCGTGAACGCGCGCATCCCCTCGACGGCTTCTCCGCCGACCCTCGCCGCCGCGCTGATGGCGGCCAACGTCCCTGGGAGCCGGTGAGATTGCCGGGGCGACGAGTCGCCTCGTCGATGAGTCGCTTGGTGGTCTCGAACGCCCGGGGGGCGACGGCCAGGAGGCGCTGGCCGAACGCGAGCACCTCTTCTCGACAACGCGCCGACGCGAACATGGAATTGGCCAGCCCCCATTCGCACGCTTGTGCGGCGGGCAGGATCTCCCCGGTGAGCAGGAGCTGGCGGGCTCGCTTGTCGCCGACTTGACGGATGACGTCGTGCATGACGATCGCCGGCACAAGCCCCCGCAAGACCTCGGGGAAGCCGATCTTCGCCTGGTCCGACATCATCAGGAAATCGCAGGCGAGGGCGAGTCCGGCCCCTCCTCCCAAAGCGATGCCGTTCACCTCGGCGATGGTGGGCTTCGGGAACTGATGGACCTGATTGATCAGATGGGCGA
>CALKTZ010001141.1 GCA_937997355.1 uncultured Planctomycetales bacterium
AGGGCGTAGTTCAGGTAACGCGAGCGGGCGGCCTCGGCGAGTGGAACATTCTCCACGATTTCATTGCCGCGCGCCTTGCCTCGGCGGTTCGCTTCATCTCGATCCGATTGGCCCCGACGTTTAGCCATCGATTTGTTTGCTTCCTTCTGTCCTCATTTTTCGCCGCTCTTGTTATAACCCGTGAAATCGAACCCTTGTCAGGAAACCTCCCTTCGCCTGGAACAACAATACCAATTTCTCCGGGAATCTCGCAATCTCATAGTGTACGTTTGTGCGTTTTATCGCAAATTCCGGAGTCCGGCTTTAGAAATCTTCCGGCGTTTTATCATGGATGGCCTTTCGAGAGGAGACAGGATGTCATGTCGGAACATCGCGGGGCGATGAGTTTTGCGTATCCCGATCCCGCCTTCATGATCCATCTCGGGGATGGGGCGCTCAGCCAGGGGCGTTACGCCGAGGCGGAATCCTGGTACCGGCAGGTGCTGGCAGTTGCCCCGAACGACGCGGATGTGCTGAATAATCTGGGGACGGCGGTCTGGTACTCGGGGCGGATCGACGAGGCCGAGGACTGGTATCGCCAGGCCCATCGGCTCCAGCCCGAGAGCCACTCCTATCTGAATAACCTCGGAAACATCCAGCGGGCAAGGGGCCGGCATGCGGAGGCCGAGGCGACATACCGCCGATCGCTGCAAATCGAGCCGAACGCCATCGAATCGATCGTCAACCTCGGGGTCGCGCTGTCGGACCTGGGACGACTGGAGGAGTCGGAAGTCCTGCTCCGAGACGCCGTGAGCCGACGCCCGGATCTCGCCGACGCCCAGCTCAATCTCGGCACAACCTTAACGCGCATGGGGCGTTCCGAGGAAGCCATCGCCTGTTACGAGACGGCCGTTCAACTCCGCCCGCATTACGCCGAGGCCCATCGCAACCGCGCGATGTACTGGCTGAGCCGGGGGGATTTCACTCGCGGTTGGCCCGAATACGAATGGCGTTGGCGATGCTACGGCAAGGGACTCCCCGCCAACGATCGGCCGCTCTGGCGAGGGGAGCCGCTCGCAGGCCGGAGCCTCCTGCTGCACGCCGAACAGGGGCTCGGCGACACCCTCCAGTTCGTCCGCTACGCCAGGCTGGTGAAGGACCTGGGGGCCGATGTCACGTTCGTGTGCGCGGCCCCGGTGGTCCGGCTCCTGCAACGTTCTCCGGGAGTGGACCATATCCTGAAAGCGGGCTCGCCGCTCCCCCCGACCGACTTTCAATCCCTCCTGATGAGCATGCCGGCGGTTTTCGAAACCACGCTCGAATCGATCCCGGCGGAGGTTCCCTACCTGTCGGCGGGGCCGGATGACGTCGCTTTCTGGAACGAGATGCTCAATTCGGACCCGACCAAATCCGGCAGTGCCTTGAAGATTGGGATCGCCTGGCAGGGGAATCCCCTCTATCCGGGGGACTGCCGGCGTTCGTTCCCGCTTTCGATTTTTTCCACATTGGCAAGAGTCCCGAACGTCCGGCTCATCCGGCTCCAGCACGGACACGGTTCCGAACAACTGGCCGAAATTTCCGGACAGTTCGAAGTGGAAGATCCGTTCTCCAGGGCGGGCCGGTCGGACTGGGACTTTCTCGACTCGGCGGCTTTGATTCGAAATCTCGACCTGGTGATCACTGCCGATTCGTCAGTCGGGCATCTGTCGGGGGGGGTGGGGGTGCCCGTGTGGGTCGCCTTGCCTTACGCTTCGGAGTGGCGCTGGCTTCGCGATCGTGACGACTCCCCCTGGTATCCGACGATGCGACTATTCCGCCAACGCGAGGCGGAGGGCTGGGACAACGTCTTCGAGCGGATCGCGGCCGAAGTTCAGGGGCTCGTGAGATTGCGTCACCCGGCTGATTTTTCGTAAATTCCTGAAACACTTGAGATTTGAACGCTTGATGGATCGAATGGGAGGTTCGTGAGCCAGATGCGCATCGCAAGCATTTCAGGACTCCGGGGGTTGGTCGGAGACGGGATCGATCCGAGTGTCGCGGTGGAATTCGCGGCGGCGTACGCCAACGCCTGCGAGTCGGGGCCGATCCTGGTCGGGCATGACGGTCGGGTGTCGTCATCGGTCTTCTTCCCGGCGGTCGTTTCCGCGTTGGCGGCCACGGGGCACGACGTCTTGCAGTTGGGGGCGGCGGCCACCCCGACGGTCGGGTTGCTGGTTCGAGAGCGAGGCGCGGCGGGCGGAATCCAGATTTCGGCGTCGCACAACCCGCCGCAGTACAACGGGTTGAAGTTTTTTCAGAAGGCCGGGATGGTGCTCGGGGCCGAGCAGGGGAGGGCGATGCTCGATCGCTGGCAGAAACACGAGCTTTCCTGGGCCTCCTGGGATGCTTTAGGGCAGATCCGGACGGAGAACGACCCCGATTCGGAGCATCTCCTGCGCGTCCTCGGCGTGGTCGATGTGTCCGCGATTCGCGCCCGGCAGTTCACGGTGGTCCTGGACGCCTGCCACGGGTCGGGGGGGAGGCTGGGAGAGCGGCTGCTCCGGGAACTGGGCTGCAAAGTCCTGGTCCTGGGCGCGCAGCCCGATGGACGTTACGATCATCCTCCCGAGCCGACCGAGACCAATTTGAAGAGTTTCTCCGCCATCGTGCGTTCGATCGGTGGGGATATCGGCTTCGCGCAAGACCCCGACGCCGATCGGCTGGCGATCGTCGATGAGACGGGACGCTACATCGGGGAAGAGCTGACGTTGGCCCTGGCCGTTCAGCATCGCTTGAGCCAGGTGCAAGGGCCGGTCGTCATCAATCTCTCAACCTCGCGCGTGGTCGAAGACCTCGCGGCGGCGGCCGGCTGTCCGGTCTTCCGCACGCCGGTCGGCGAGATCAACGTCGTCGAGGGGATGCTGAGGGAAAACGCCGTCTTGGGCGGGGAAGGGAATGGCGGGGTGATCGATCCTCGGGTGGGGTTCGTTCGAGACAGCTTCGTGGGGATGG
>CALKTZ010001142.1 GCA_937997355.1 uncultured Planctomycetales bacterium
GGATCGACTGTCCGTTGGCGAAGGCGAGGGCCTTGCGATCGTCGTTCACCATGGGCAACGGGAAGGATTGCATGAGGGTAATCCCCCCCAACGGCTGGACGAGCTTTTCCCAGAAGGTTTCGCATTGCAGGTCCGGAAGGATGCTCACCAGCACGGCGCGTTCCCGACGCCCGTAATCCATCATCACGGAGAGCGAATCGGGATGATGGCGGGTATCGGCATCGAGTAACCAGAGCCACGAACCGCTCGCATGTTCCGAGGCCCGCTGGAGCGCATGGGTTTTTCCGGTCCAGCCGGGAGGAAGCTCGGTCATCGTCAGGACCCGAACCCGAGGGTCTTCCCGGGCCTGTCCCCTGGCAAGCTCGCCGGTGCGATCGGTGCTGCGGTCATCGACCACCAGGATTTCGAGATTCGGATAGGTCTGGGCGCGGATCGACGTGAGACACGCGGGCAGATTGACCTCTTCATCCTTGGCGGGAATGATCACCGTCACCTGGGGAGGATCGGCTTCGTTGTATTTGGGAGACCTGGGATTGAGTAACTCGATTTGCCGGGTGACCCAACCGATCACCAGATAACGGATGGGCCAGATTGCGATGATCCCCGCGTAGACGCCGAGGATTCCGATTTCCATTCTCGTCATGAACGCGAATCCTTCGGGGGCTGCTTACCCCTGGTCGCCGTATTTTGGATCGCTCGCATCAGGCCCAGGATCAACTCGACCTCGCCGATGAGGAAACCGGTGGCCTTCGAAATCGATTCCAGATCGTTTCCTTCTTCCGCCATATTCCAAACGGCCGAATAGCGATGGCCGAGGTTGTCGTCGATCTCGCCCGAATCCTCAAATGGTTGCGAATCCAGGGAAGGGATGGAAATCAAGGTTGGCGCAACCCCCACCGAAATTGGTTGCTCGGGGACAGCAGTTCCCTCGAACGAGGGGAATACCAGGCCCCGATCCTTACGAAACTCAGGGGGAGGAGATGTCGGTTCAGACAGCGGAACGGTTCGTGGCTTGATGTGTTGTTGCCGGACGTGGATTTGGCGGAGCGTCCGAGTCAGTTCCGTTTCGAGACGCGATTGTCGATGCTTCCGATACCGATGGAGTGCGAAAAACGTCAACGAGGCGAGGCCAAAGCCGACGGTGATCTGGAAAAGCGACCAGGCGGAAACGAGCATGCGAGAGATCCTTCCCTGGATGACGCCCCGGAATCATCGTTGCTCGGCGGCATCTGAACTGAGGGCGGCATAGGCGGCATGGGCGGCGTCGTACACCTCGCGGATTGGAACGCCGTTCGTAGTGGCGATCCGGGCACACTCGTCGTATTCCGGACTGAACGCCGGCGGGCGTCCTTCGATCCAACCCAGTTTACCTTTCAATGAGCCGAACCTGGTTTCAACATCAATTGCTTTTCGCTTCAGCTTGTGCCGGCTCACCGGATAGCGGCGAACGCCCAGGGTGGTCGTCTCGCGAAACAGGATCTCCTCCATGGCGGGGATCTTGCTCTCGTCGCAGAGGGCCGTGATCATCATGCCGGGCCGGTTCTTCTTCATATAAATGGGAGTGACAAACGCATCGAGCGCGCCGGCATCGAGCAATTTGGTCGTCGTGTAGCCGACGACTTCTCCCGGCAGATCATCGAGGTTCGTCTCGAGCGCCCAGATGCGATCGCTCGCGAAAGGGAGTTCCGCTCGCCCCACGAAAAGCCGGAGGATATTCGCTTGCTCGGGAACATCCCTGGTCCCGGCGCCCAGGCCGATGGCATCGACCACCAGCGATGGGAGGGGTCCGAATCGTTCGCAAACGGTGGTCAGGATGGCCGCCCCGGTCGGGGTGGTCATCTCCATCTCGACGTGAGATTCCGCCAGGGGAACCCCCTTGAGGATTTCCGCCGTGGCAGGCGCGGGGAGGGCCATCCGACCGTGCGCGGCCTTGATCCATCCTCGGCCGGGAGGGACCGAGTTGGCCTCGAAACGATCGACCCCCAGGAGGTCGAGCCCCACCGCCGAGCCGACGATGTCGATGATTGAATCGAGGGCGCCGACTTCGTGGAAGTGAATCCGCGAGAGATCTACGCCGTGAACCTTCGCCTCCGCCTCGCCGAGTTTCATGAAGATTCGAGTGGCGAGATCCTTCTGCCGAGGGGTCAACGCGCCTTTCTCGATGATCGATTCGATATGATGCCAGAGGCGATGGACGTGCTCGTGCGGCGTGACGACCCTTGCATGAGTGGCGCGAAATCCCGCTTTTCGGACGGTTTCGAAGGATACTTCGCCTGGCAATCCGAGGCTGACGATCGCGCTTTGAATGGCCTTGGCGTCGACTCCCGCGTCCACCAATGCCCCGAGCGTCATGTCGCCCGAAATCCCGCTGAAGCAGTCGAAATATCCGATTCGCACATCGACACCCCTTGCACCGATTTCACCAGCCCCGAGCAATGAGCTATTGTAGCCGCCGACCCACTCCCCGCAAGTGCGGAGTCGTGGGCGTGTCGAAGAGGAAGATGGGGATGGTTGGGGTGGCTCGAACGACGAAAGCTCAAAGGGGCGGACGCGGTTCGTCCAGGTAGGCTTCGTGCTCCAGGCCGCGGATATATTCGAGCGCTTCGTCCAGAGAATTCACCGGTTGTCCGGGAACGCGCCCCGCATCGTCCAACGCTCGGAGAAGCCTGAGATCCTCCAAATACTCCGAGGCTTCGAGGGCTCGCCTGGCCCGATTGTCGAGCGGTCGTTTCCGTTCCTTTGCAAGATCCATATGATGCTCAATCAACCAGAGCGTACGCGGCGTCACGGCGCCTCGAAGCGCCTCCACGGCCGCTCCGACATGGTCCTCGCCGGAGATCCCCTTCCCGACATCGTGAAGGAGCGCGGCGAGGAGAAATTCCTCGTCGTATGGACGTTCGAGCCGTGCAAGCTCGAAGACCTGAAGGCTATGGAAAAGGAGATCCCCTTCCGGGTGCGTCTTCGGGTTTT
>CALKTZ010001143.1 GCA_937997355.1 uncultured Planctomycetales bacterium
CCGCCGGCCGATGGAAGCCGCCGGGATGCTCCTGCCGGCGATGGCCCTGTTCTTCCTGCCGATCCTGCTGGGATTGAACGACCTCTATCCCTGGACCGATCCCCACAAGTACCATCGGGCCGAGGTGGCCCGTCATTATCTCAACCCCAGCCTTTTCATGGTCCGCGCGGCGGTTTATTTCGCCATCTGGTGCCTGTTCGCGTTCCTGCTCGATCGCTGGTCGGCGGAGCAGGACCGGGTCGAGGGGGAGGCGCCGACGGACCGGCTCAAGACCCTCAGCGCGCCGGGGCTTGCCATCTGCTTCCTGACGGGGACATTCGCCTCGATCGACTGGATGATGTCGCTGGAGCCCGAGTGGTATTCGTCGATTTACGGGGCGATGGTCATCGTCGGATTCGGCCTGGTGACGTTCACCTCGATGATCCTGCTGGCGTCGCTCCTCTCGCGGAGCGAGCCGATCGCGGAGGTCGCCACCCCCACGCTGTTCCAGGATCTCGGCAACCTGACACTGGCCTTCGTCATGCTCTGGGCCTACATGTCGTTCTCGCAGTTCCTGATCATGTGGTGCGGCAACTTGATGGAGGAAATCCCCTGGTATCTCCGGCGCATCCGGGGGGGCTGGGAATATGTCGCGATCGTACTGATCGTGTTCCATTTCTTCGTCCCCTTCTTCTATCTCCTGTTTCGGGAGAACAAGCGGGCCGACGTGAGCCTGCGATATCTCGCGATCGGCATCATCGTGATGCACCTGGTCGATCTCGTCTGGCTGGTCCTCCCCGCGAGCGGAGACGTCGCCGAGCCGATCCGAATCCCATGGGGCTCCGTGTTGCTGGTGATCCCGGCGACATTGGGGATCGGCGGCATCTGGGTTGCGCTGTTCGTCCGACGCCTGAAGCTCCGGCCATTGCTCCCGATCCACGATCCGGCACTCATCGCCGAGCTTGAACATCGAGGGGAGGGGCATCATGGCTAATTATCCGGCCGGTTACCGACCCCAGGGAGAAGCCGGCGAGCCCGGCCATGAGCCGACCGACGTGGGCATCCGGCTCGTGCTCACGGTCGGCGCGATCCTGGTCGCCATTTGCGTGCTGGTGTTGCTCTTTCTTCGCTCCTGGATGGGGGGATATCAGGCGGCCGAACGGGCGTCGGAGGCGTCGCGCCCGCCCCTCCTCGCCGACGATCGGGGACTCTTCCCCGAACCCAAACTCCAGGAGAACCCCAGGGCCGACCTGAAGGCGATGCGCGAGGCCGATCGGGCCGAGCTGGGCCGCTACGGCTGGGTCGATCAGAAGGCCGGAATCGCGACGATCCCCATTGAACGAGCG
>CALKTZ010001144.1 GCA_937997355.1 uncultured Planctomycetales bacterium
CCCGCCAGCCGGTTGGCCCGAGTTTCTAACGGTTCCGGCGTTGAGCGGCTCGCTTCAGGCTGTTGTTGGGTCATCGTGGTCGGCGATTCTCGCGGGGGAAAGGTTCGGCGGAGGATTCGGTTGATTATGGCCGCCGGGCCCGCGTATTGTCACCACAATTGCCTGTCGACGACGGCCGATGAAGTTTCCGAGGATTCTCCCCTTGGAGCCGACCACGCATTACAATAAAAAAGGACGATCCGGCGGATTGATCAAAGCGAGGAGACGGCGATGGGAAATGTCCTGGTGAACGTGCGAACTCGCCCCCGAATTCGAGCGGGCCTGCTTGCCATCGCCCTGGGGACCCTCCTCCTCTCGGGCACGCGCGAGGCAACGGCCCAGCGGCTGCAACTGGGGCCGGGGCGGGCCGGCGCCGGGATCGGGATCGGGCGGGCCATCCCCGAATTGCCCCCCGACGGGGCCTGGGGAGAAATCATCCACACCACGCCTCGCTGGCTGGTCGTCCAGAATTACGCCGGCCAGCAATTCCCGATCGCCGTCGAGGACATCGGCGAGTTCCTGATCCGCTGGCCGACCAGCATCGAGGACGTCGCCCCCACGGCCCTCGTCGAGGCGATGGGGCAGGACTTCGGCTCCAACGTCCTCCGGACGAACCACATCGACGTCTTCGAGGGGGCCGACCGCAGCATGGTCGCCCCGACCTATAACAGCGTCCTGCCCAATAACCGGATTGTGACGGCGGTCGATCCCGGCTTCAATCGGTTCATGAACGCCTGGGATTATGCCGGGCAGAATCTCCTCTACGGCTGGGCCTATCCGGTCAGCCCGGGAATCTCGGGAATCCCGTCGCGGCTGCACGTGGTGGGATCGCTCGTCAACACGGAACCCATCCGATTGGCGGGACCGGGGAACGTCCAGGCCACCGTCCTGCCCGACGCGACCAACCGGATCACGGTCACGCAGGTCACGCGCGGTACCACCAACTACGCCCGCAAGGGGGACGTCGCCTTCCTCGTCCCCGTCCAGGTCACCGCCCGCGGGCTGGTCGTCTCGCAGCTTGTGCTCCACAAGACGATCAACCTCCGCCAGTTCAATCCGAACCGCTGACGGCGACGGCCCCCGGTGAGGAATCATCCCCCGCTCATCGTTTCGCGGCCCCATCTCCCTTCTCCGGCGCGGGATCGGCCGCCCCGGCGTCGTCCTTGTCGTTCATCGCGGGGGGGACGATGGCGGCCGGATCGGTGTCGGGGTCTCCCCCCTGGCGTTCCATCACTTCGTCCCGATAGAGCGGCAGGTAGCGGTAGTAGACTTCGAGCGTGAGGATGGAGAGGGACGTCATGAAGAGCCGCCCCCCGACCCGGCCCCAGCGATCAGGTTCCGGGAGGAACGGGTCCCAACTCCCCTGGGCGCAAGAATCCGCCTGGATCTGCGTGCCGATCAGCTTCTCGCGCACCTGGAGGTTCCACTTCTCCCAGTCCTGGTTCTTCATGTTGTGGAGGAGCTGGGTGGCGTAATACCAGTAATAGATGTTCCGCTCGGGATTCTGATCGAGATTCGCGGCGACATGCCCGGCCCCCTTGATCAAGGGGGGATAATTCCTCGCCCAACCCAGGAGCTGGCGGCTCACCAGCGCCTCGGCCGTCATGGGTCCCATCGCCTCCCGGCCGGGGAGGTAGGAATAGAGGGTGCCGCTCCGGTCGGCCGCGGCGAGATCGAGGTAGGTCTTGCATCCCTTGATCGTCCGGCGAGGGACCGTCAGTCCGGCCATCGAGGCGCTCCGAAGTGCGAAGATGTTCCAGCCGAAGACCGATGTATCGCCGGGCTGGCCGGGGAAGTAGCGCCAGCCCCCCCCTTCCGGGCTCTGGGCCCGGGCGATGAAGCTGATCGCCTTCTGCGCGGCCTGCTTGAGCTTGGGGTCCTTGGAAAGTCCGTAGGCCTCGCAGAGCGCCATCGAGGCGATCGCGTGACTGTAGAGGTAGGCGATCCCCCCGTTGCCGACATAGAGGTCGCCGTTGCCCTGCTGATGCCGGATCAAGGCGTTGAGCCCGCGCCGGATCGAATCCTGATGCCGGCTCTTCACAGTGTGGATATAGCCCGCGCCGAGGAGGGGCAGGAGCGCCAGGCCGGTTGCGGCGGTGTCGGAAACCATCGCCGTGTGGGGAGGGCAGCCCCCGTCTCGCTTGCACTCCTCGTGAAAGTTCAGGCTCCAAGAGCCGTCGGGCCGCTGATGGCGGACGATCCACTCAAGCCCCAGCTCAACCGCCTTCTCCGAATGGGCCGTCCCCCCTTCCCGCCTGGCCAGCTTGGCCCTCGCCATTCCTTGTCGGCCGGCGAACGGGGTCGAGAACTCGGTCGTGAGCAACCCCGTGGCGAAGCCGGCCGGGGTCCGCGAATTGTCGAGCTTGACGTTCCCTCCCGCCGCGACGGGCGGAGGACTGGAAAATTCGGGGGTGAACATCACGGTCGTCGGCAGGGCCGGCTGCCCGGTCAGTTTCAGGTCCTCTCCCCGATCCAGCCCCAGGGAAGGCGGGTCGGGGGACTGGACGTCGGTGAACGGATCTCCCGAATGATCCGAGACGACGAGCGACGTCACGTCCCCGAGCCCGGGGGGCTCGATCGACGATCGCCATTCGCGCGGCTTCTCCGAGGCTCGCTGGCCGACGTTGATCAAGAGCGCCAGGAGGAGCAAGAGGAGCGAATGGAGCAAGACGCTCATGGTCCACGAAGGGACCCACCGCAGCGCGACGGACGCCAGCGTTTCGTCCGGATCTTGCCGCGCCTGCCGGGCCAGGGCCAGCAAAACATTCCGGGGTTTCTTGTCTTTATCCTTGTCATCGGCCATCACGGATCTCGCGCGCCGAAATGATGGAGGTGCGTTCCCGAAGGCGATTCGGTCCCAGGACACATCGACTTGAATTCTAGTCGATCTCGGAATCGAGGGAATAGACGGGCTCTACCAAGAAATACGTCGATCCATCATAGACGGCGACAATCGGGTGAGGATTCGATCTTTCCCCGCTCCGGGCTCCGGGTCGAGAAATCGGCCGAACCCGCAAGACGCCGGGCGTGTCTCCTGGGGTTGGAATCCGCCCGACGGCCCCATGGCCCAGATTGACGGGAATCGGGGATGATCCTAGAATTCCGGAGTGCGAGAATGGCGTCTCTCTTCCAATCCAGGGCAACGCAAGGCAAGAGGTCGAAACCCGATTTGATCGACATTTATCAGGGCGACGGGCTGGGGCGTGCGGAACGGGCGATCCTCGTCGGCGTGATCCTCCCCGACAGCGATGTGAATCCCGACGATCCGCTGGATGAAATCCGCGGGCTCGTCAAGACGGCCGGAATTCAGATCGTCGGCACGATGCTGCAGAAGCGTCGAGAGGCCGACATCGCCACCTACATCGGGTCGGGCAAGGTCAACGAGTTGAAGGAGCTGGTCGAGGCGCACGAGGCCGACCTCGTCATCTTCGACAACGATCTCGGGCCAGGCCAGACCCGCAACCTGGAGAAGCAGCTCGAAGTCAAGGTCATCGACCGCACCGAGGTCATCCTTGACATCTTCGCGACCCATGCCAGCACCCACGAGTCGCACCTCCAGGTCGAGCTGGCCCAGCTCGAATACGCGATGCCTCGCCTGAAGCGGATGTGGACCCACCTCTCCCGCTACAAGGGGGGGATCGGCGTCCGGGGACCGGGCGAGAAGCAGCTCGAAGAAGACAAGCGGCTCGTCGGGCATCGGATTCAGGAATTGAAGGCGAAGCTCGGCAAGATCCAGGCCCGCAAGGAGCGGGAGGTCGCCGCCAGGGACGACGTCCCCACCATCTCGCTGGTCGGCTACACCAACGCCGGCAAGAGCACCCTGATGAACGCCCTGACCGACGCCGGGGTGCTCGTCGAGGACAAGCTCTTCGCCACCCTCGACACCCGGACCCGCAAGTGGAAGTTCCGGGGGGGGGGCCATGCCCTGCTCTCGGATACCGTCGGCTTCATCCGGAATTTGCCCCACTCGCTCGTCGCCTCGTTCAAGGCCACTCTCGAAGAGGCCCGGCAGGCCGATTTGCTCCTCCACGTCGTCGACGCCTCCAGCCCCGAGGCCGAGAAGCAGATCCAGGCCGTCAAGGCCGTGCTCGACGAGCTCGAACTGACCGATCACCCGACCCTCCTGGTCCTGAACAAGGCCGATATGGTCCCCGATCGGTCGTTTCTCGACGTGCTCCGCGCACACCATCGAGACTCGGTCGCGATCAGCGCCGCCCGGGGCGAGGGGATCGACGACCTGGAAACCGCCGTGCGCGAGGCGCTGCACGAGCGGGCACTCCGGGCCGACATCGAGACCGGGGTTTCGAACGGCAAGGTGCTCGCCTACCTCGCGCAGCACGCCAAGATCTACGACCGGACCTACAACGACGACCGGGTGGTGCTCCGTTGCAGCCTCCCCCGCCGCTGCCTCAACTTCCTCTCGGAGCACGGCGTCCACGTGGAGCTGACGAAGGTCGGCTGAGTTCGAGCTGTTCGCGGTCGGCCTTGACCAGCCCGAAGCCGGAGCGAAAACGGGACTGGCTCGCCGGTACTCCGCGCGTGCCTGTCCCAT
>CALKTZ010001145.1 GCA_937997355.1 uncultured Planctomycetales bacterium
GTGTTGATGAGCTTGCCGATGGCGTCCACGACCACCGGATGGGCCACCGCGAACCCCATCCGCCAGCCGCTCATGCTGTACGACTTGCTGAAGGTATACGCGGCAACCGTGTGTTCCAGCATCCCCGGCTCGGCCAGGATCGATTCATGACGCCCTTCCCAGACCATATGGCAATACGGCTCGTCCGAGAAGACCATCAGATCGGTCCCGCGGACGACGTCGGCGATGGCGGCGAGGTCTTCGCGGGTCGCCACACCGCCGGTCGGGTTGTGCGGCGAGTTCAGGAAGATGGCGCGCGGCTTCTTGTCGGTATCGAGGAACTGGCGGACCGCCTCGGCCCGCGGCCGGAAGGCATGCTCGGATTTGAGCGGCGTCAGCACGATCCGGGCGCCCCGGCGTTCGAGGTTGGGGATGTAGGTGGGGAAGTGGGGGCTGAAGATCAGGACGCCGTCGCCGGGGTCGACGAGCGCCTCGGCGAAGTATTGTTCGAATGGCTTGGCCCCGGAGGCCACCACGATGTTCTCGGCCTTCGCGTCGTAGCCGAACTCGGTGGAGACGAACTTCGCCGCCGCCGCCCGGAACTCGGGGAGCCCGAGGCTCGGGCAATAGCCGGTCCGGTTTTCCTCGATCGCGCGGATCCCCGCCGCCTTCGCATGCGGAGTGCTCGGATAGGGGCTATCGCCGATCTCCAGCTCGACGACGTCCTTTCCCTGGGCCTTGAGCGTCCGGGCCATCGCCAGGACGGTGAAGGCCGTCTCCGAGGTCAAGTTTTGGGCGAGCGTGCTGAGTCGAACCATGGGACAGTTCCGTTTCGTTTCAGTCCGAGGAAGAGGATAGCGGGAGAGTGTTGTCTTTGATGGAGCCGTCCGGTCTCCCGATCAACGGGAGGCGATGGCCCGCTCCAGGGGACGCACGACCTTGGGGATCAGGAATCGTTCGACGAGTTCCTCGCCGATCTGCCGCTGTTGGCGGAACGACTCCACGAAATCCGTGGCCGGGCGGCCATCCCAATGCTGGCGCACGGTGAGATACACGCTGATCTGATCGTCGCCGAACTCCTGCGTTCGAACCTGATAGGCATTGGTCCGCGTGACGACCGAAACGCGACACTGGAGCCGGCAACTCTCGTCGAGGGCCACGGTGATCGAGGGTTCATAGTGGAGGATCTCGGCACGCCGCAGGCCGAGGAGCCCGCCGAACGCCGTCCCGACGCTCAGCACCTCGGCGACGATCTCGTCATGGTTGCCCGAGTAGATGAAGTCGAACCCGAACATCACGTCGAGTGCTTCGCAATCCAGGGGGCCGATCGACAGGGCCGGCGGGGCGAGTTCGAGCACGGTCTCATGTTGGCGATAGGCCGCTTCGAGCGATTCCGGGTTGAGCAGCCCGGTGGAGAGCCGGCTCGACTCGATCGCGACCCAGCGATCGGTCCCGCCCGCCTTGTCCCCTTCCAGGATGAGTTCCCCCCCGTCTTTCGTCCGGAGGTGGCGCAGGTCGGGGAATTTCGCCTTGATCCGATCGAAGAAGGCCAGCAACGGCTCGCGGTCGCCGAGCAATCCCCTCTGCGTGTTGAGGTTCACGGTGACGTAGAACTCATCGGCTTCGGAATTGTAGGGACTCATCCGCGTGATCCTGCTGCTTGCGCCCGTCCGCCGGTGTTCGCCGCGCCGATCGAAAACAAGGCCGCGACCGAACGTTATGCCGGGTCCAACGCGAATGCCGTCGGTCGTTCCATGCGAGCCGAGGATTTTACCAGAACCGCCGAGATGAAGGAATGATGCCGAGCCGGTGGGCCGATCATCGGCTCGGAGGCCGATGTTCGGCCCATTGATTTCCTAAAGGCTTTCAACATTTCATGATCCTAGTTGCGCGAACGGATTCTTGTTTGAGAATTGTATAATGCGTGAAATTATGCTTGCAAGATCCGTTCTGCTGAATTAACATTTCGTCGCCAGCCCTCGGTCGACACAGGTCGTCGCATCGCGTTCTCCTCGCCCGATCTCGGAGTGAGGTCTATCGCCGCATCGCCGTTTGTTGAATCGAGGCCTCAATCTCCATCATCTCATTCTCTTCAAAGCGAGGAGTTCCCATGAAGACGAAAGAGAATCGCGGCTTCACGCTGATTGAGTTACTCGTGGTGATCGCGATCATCGCCGTCTTGATCGCATTGCTGCTGCCGGCCGTCCAGGCCGCCCGAGAGGCGGCGCGACGCATCCAGTGCGTCAACAATATGAAGCAGATCGGGCTGGCCCTGCACAATTATCACTCGGCTCATAATGCCTTCCCGATGGGCTCGTCCTCCAATATGGGGAGGGCCGTGGGCAGCTACGCCACCGGCAACAACTGGAGCGCCCAGGGTTTGCTCCTGAGCAATCTCGAGCAAACGCCCCTGTACAATGCCATCAACTTCAACTGGGGAGTGGTCGGGGATAGCAACAATACGTTCATCTGCTGGATCGTCAACAGCACCGCGATCCACACCAAGATCGCGGCCTTCCTGTGCCCTTCGGATCCCAACGCCGGCAACCCCAATATCAACAGCTACCATGCCAGCCTCGGCACGACCACCCTGGGCGGCAACAAGGGGAGCGATGGGATGTTCACCTACCAGATGTCCTACAGCATCGGCAACCTCACCGACGGGACCTCGTCCACGATCGCGTTCGCCGAGGCGACCGCCGGACCCGCGCAGGCGACGTTCACTCGGGGGATCTCGCTCGTCTCGCTCTCGGCGATACCGACCGCGGCCCAGGTGCTGAGCATCTACGAGAACCCGACGGTGGTCTTGTCGGCGATGGCCCTCTGCGATTCGGGCTACCAGAATCGCACTGCCTCCATCGACAACACGCGAGGCGCGCTCTGGAGCAAGGGCTCCCAGGGCCACACGCTCTTCAACGCCGTCGTCCCGCCCAGCTCCACGCAGCATCCCTGGACCGCGTGCTCCCAGTCCAACGTCGGCACGGCGGCCTTCAATAATGCCGGCAGCTATCACCCCGGCGGGGCGAACGTCGTATTCGGCGACGGTAGCGTCCATTTCATGAAGGAATCGATCAGCCAGGCGATATGGTGGGCCCTCGGGACCAGGGCCTCCGGAGAGGTCCTCAGCGCCGGTAGCTATTGAGTGCCTTGGTTCGAGGATCAGGCCGGGCGTCGACATGCGCGGCATACCGGATTCGGTGTGCCGTCACCCCGGCCTACCGACCCGAGGATCTTGCGCAAGTCGTATTCGCCCCTTTGCGGACTTGCGGAGGGGCCATCTCAATTCGTATCTCGATTCCTCGAACGCTTTTTCTAAGGGAAATCGCCTCGGCACGTGAATAAGATGTTGCTGGCCATCGGAACTGAGGAACGTCCTGTCCTGCCGTGGGAACCGTCATGAGTCGCGACACGGATCAGTTGACATCGCCGGGGGATTCACGCCCTCAAACTCGCAAAGGCCCCGGATCGATCGTCGACTCACACCCACCCCGTCCGCCGAGACGATCGAAATCCTTTGCTCTGCTCATTCCCGCGGCCATCTCGGTCGGGATTGCGGCGATGTCCGGTTGCGGCGGAGAGTCATCCGTTGCGAGGAGGTCATTCCAGGAGAATGCTCCATCCGCCCCATCTGCGGACGCGACGAAGCGCGACGGCCTATTCGAATTCGACAAACCCGGCAGCCCCGAAACTCCGGCTCGCCAGCCGGCCGAGCCCGGCGAGCCCGCCAAGACTCCCGCCCCGCTACCTCGCAAGATCATCTACAACGCCGAGGTCACCATCGTCGTCGAGAGCGTCACGGAATTCGGCCGCAAGCTCGGCGAACTCCTCCGGCAATCCGGCGGCTATATTTCGCGCACGGACCAGCTCAGCCAGAGCCAGATGCGCCGCAACGCATCCTGGACGGTGCGCGTCCCCGTCGAGAAATTCGACGATCTGCTCTCGAGCGTCGGCCGGATGGGAGAACTCCAGCAGAGCCATCTCGATACCCAGGACGTCAGCCAGGAGTACTACGACATCGAGGCGAGGATCGCGAACAAGCAGCAGGAGGAGAAGCGCCTCCTGAAGCATCTCTCGGATTCCACCGGGAAGCTCGAAGATATCCTCGCCGTCGAGCGCGAATTGACCCGAGTCCGCGGCGAGATTGAACAGATGCAGGGGCGAATCCGTTATCTCTCCAACGTGACGGCCTTGAGCACGATCACGATCAACGCCACCGAGCTGGCCGATTTCACCCCGCCGATCCGCCCGACCTTCGGCGCGAAAGTCGGGCGAACCTTCCAGGATTCGGTCAAGGGACTTCAGGAATTCGTGTCGGTCGTCATCCTCGTGGCCGTCGCCATCGTCCCCTGGCTCCCCGTCTTGCTGCTGATCGCCTTCCCCTTCATCTGGATCATCCGAAGGAGACGATCGAATCGCACGCCGCCCGACGCCGGTACCTGATGCGAGCGGATCGCGAATCGTGAGCGGCCAAGTAAAAACTGGAGTAGGCGAAATTTCGGACTTTGACTAAAGTTCCGCCGATTGAGCGACGACGCCCCGTCGTGGCTCGCTCGTCTTGAGTCTTCAGCGCACGTCAACGGGCCTTCAGGATGGAGGCCGTCGCGATAAATCCGATCCCGATTCTTTTGGAATTCTGAACCCGGTCGCGTCCGCACAACTCCCGACGGGGTCAAGCGCAAGGCGGGATTCGGCTTGCGGAACAGGAGGTTCGCCATGCCACGAGCCAGTTTTTCAGCCGTTCGGCGGAATCGAGGCAAGGTTGCCGGCTGGGTTTTCCTGGGGGGCCTCATCGCTTCCGGCGCCGGCTGCCAGAGGCACTATTACTACTATTACGGGAACTCGCCGAATTGCCCCCCCGGGATGGTCTCCATGCAGGAAGGCCCCGTCTGCGAGGTCCCCGGCCAGGTGATCGAAGGGGGGACCGTCATCTCCAGCGCGACGACCGACGACACGCCCGTCATCACCAAGTCCCGGCGGAACAAGGTCGTCATCAGTGAAGCCAACGGCGGCGGCAAGACGGCCTGGAAGGCGAGCGATCCCGAGGGCTCCATGGCGCGGAGCCAGGTCGAAGGCGCGACCGACGACTCGACGCGGCGCTGAGCAAGCAACACGCCGAGCCGATCTCGATCGACCGATGGATGTCGCCCGTTCCCCTCTCGTCAAGGGCCACGATCAACCGAGCGTCCAGGGCTCCCGATAGGTGTAATGCAGGAGGCGGTTGGCCTCGTCGCAATTCGTGAAACGCTCCGCCTGGGAATCCCAATCCAGCCGCTTCCGAACCGCCAGCGCGATATTCGCCAGATGGCTGAAGGTCGTCGAGCGGTGCCCCTCCTCCACGTCCGCTCGGGGCCGCTTCCGCGATTTGACCGCGTCCAGGAAATCCCGGGCGGCCTGCGCGTCGAGGTCGCCGTCGGCCGATTTGACGCGCTGCTCCTTCCGCTTCGGTTTGGGGTCCTGGAACTGCCCCCCTCGCTCCGGGACGATCTCATAGCCACTGCTGTTGACGTAGCAGGTGCCGAGCGTCCCGCGCAGCTCGACGTCCGCCCCCCGCGCCATCACCCGCTGGCCGTTCCCTTCATAGAGGCTGAAGACCGACAGCATCCCCGACTCATGCTCGAAGATGGTCTCGACCGTGTCGGGGATCGTGCGATCGTCGTCGACCGCGAACCGCCCGCCATGCGCCGAGACCGACGCGGGCGCGAACTCCCCGGTCAGCCAGCGGATCAGGTCGAAGTAGTGGACCCCCCAGTTGCCCATCTGCGAGGAATAGAGGTCCCACCAGCGGAACTTGTAGGGCATGATGGTGGATTGGAACGGGCGGGCGGGGCGAGGCCCCAGCCAGAGGTCCCAGTTCAGGTCGGCGGGGGGCTCCTCGGGCGGCGCATGGCCGATCCCCCGCGGCGCCATGTTGGAACAGTACGACGCGCGGGCGACCGTCACCTTGCCGATCGCCCCGGAGCGGATCGCGTCGGCAAGCTCCGCGTAGAGCCGGGACGACCGGCGATGCGTGCCGACCTGGACGATCCGGTCGTATTTCCGCGCGGCGTCGACCATCGCGCGCCCTTCGGCGATCGTCATCGACAGGGGCTTCTCGATGTAGACGTCCTTCCCCGCCCTGCAGGCCATGATGGTCTGGATGGCGTGCCAGTGGTCCGGGGTCGCGATGACCACCGCGTCGATATCCTTGCGATCGAGGACCTCGCGGAAGTCCTCGACCCGGGCGACATCCGCCGGGAGGGGAGCCATTCGCGGAATCCGCTTCTCCAGATTGGCAAACCTGGGATCGACCTTGTCGTACGTCGCGTTGCGATACGGACCATAGACGTCGCAGACGGCGACGACCTGAGAGTCAGGCTGGGCCAGGAACCCCTGCAAGAGCTGGCAGCCCCGATTCCCCACGCCGATGAAGCCCAGCCGTACCCGGTCGCTCGGCCCGGGGGTTTGCCCGCTCGCCGCTTGCGTCGTCGCGGCGACGGAAGCGGCGGACGCCATCACTTGAGAGAAAACCCGTCGGCTGATCGGCTGAGTTCGCATCGCGGTGATCCTGGGTTCTGGGGGGATGAGTCCCGGCGTTGGCTTGCGAGTCCATCAAACTGCGCGGGGGAGGCGAAGTCAACCATCCGGGGGATGGATGCACCGATCGATGATCGCAACAAAACCGAAGGTGACGAATCGCTCCGTTCCATCAAGGATCTCACCGAAAGCCGCGAGAATTTGTTCGATTTTTTCTCACGAAGCCCACGAAACAGGACAAGGATCTCCCTTGACTCAAAATTCGAGAAGAACTAAAGTCCCGCCCGTTCCGGAAAATCATTTCTCGGTTCCGGGGCGTTCCCGTCTCACAGGGAAGTGGGCGGACTTGAGAGTGGATGCGATCTCCGCGCCCCGGTTCCCGGGGGGGCGGGTCGGAGGTTCTCTCCGAATCGCGACGCAAGGAGGCAGGTGAATGTGGCGTAATGACTTCATGAGTGGTCGGGGTCTCTACCCCCTCGCCACGGCCGTGGTGCTTGCGCTTTTGCCGCTCGGTGCCTCCCCCGGCAAGAAGAAGGCCAGCCCCCAGACCCCGATCAAGAGCACGGAAACCGTCGGCGATCTCGCGGTCGTGCAGCGATCGGGCGAGACCAAGATCGAAGGGGTCGGCCTGGTCTCCGGGCTCGCCGAGACCGGCGGCGACGCCCAGGGTTCGGTCTACCGCACCCGGATCCTCGAGGAGATGCGCAAGGCGGGGGTCGAGAACGCCAACGCGCTCCTCTCCAAGTCCAAGAACTTCGCGATCGTCATCGTGAAGGGGGTGATCCACACGGGCGTGGACACCAAAGACCGCCTCGACGTCCAGATCGAGCTTCCCCCCGGCTCCGAGGCCACGAGCCTCTCCGGGGGCTACCTCATGAAGACGCGGCTCCGCGAGATCATGCTCGGCAACGACAGCAGGTTGCACGACGGGAAGGACCTGGCCAACGTGGAAGGGCCGGTGATGATCGGCAATGCCGAGCGCCCGGAAGATCCCAAGGTCGGCCGGGTGCTGGGCGGGATGAAAGTCCGGGATGAAGTGCCGTACAGGCTGCTGATCGGCGAGAAGCACCGGAGCTTGAACACCGCCAAGCTCCTCGAAACGGTCATCAACCGCCGGTTCAATCAACGCGACGGGGTCGACGACAAGGGGATGGCCCGCGGCAAGACCGACGGCTTCCTGACCATCAAGGTCCCCCACCTCTACCACCAGAACCAGGAGCACTACTTCCGGGTCGTCCAGTTCCTCACGATGATCGACACCCCCGAGCTGCGCGCCAAGCGCGTGGAGGAGTGGTCGAAGGAACTCCTCGACATCAAGACGAGCGGCACCGCGGCCCTCAAGCTGGAAGGCGTGGGTCCGTCCGTGGCCGATGCCCTCATTCCCGGCCTGAGCAGCCCCAACGCCCAGGTCCGATTCTTCGCGGCCGAGGCGCTGGCCTATCTCGATAATCCGGCGGGCGTCGAAGTCCTCGCCGACACGACCATCAAGATCCCGGAGTTTCGCGCCTACGCGCTGGCCGCCCTCGCCGCGATGAGCAACGACGCGGCCCAGATCAAGCTCCGCAAGCTGATGGACGAGCCGGACACCCAGGTCCGCTACGGGGCCTTCATGGCGCTCCGGGTCCTCGACCCCGGCAACCCCTTCCTGGGCCGAGTACGCATCCTCGATGCCCCGGCGGAAGAAGAAGAGGAGGAGGCGCCCACCGACCGGATGGCCCTGGGGATCGCCGCCGACGGCCCCCCCCTGGTCCATGTGTCCCGGACGAGGCGGAGCGAGATCGTCGTCTTCGGCCGACGGCAGCAGTTGCTCCCCCCCGTCGTGCTCGGCACGGGGGCGATCCTGCTCAATGCCGCCGTCAGCGACAACCGGATCGAGGTCAGCAAGATCGTCTCGACACGCTTCAACGATACGGACATCAAGATCGCCAGCTCGCTCGATCTCGAAGATGTGATCCGCCGGGTCGCGAACCTCGGCGCGACCTACCCCGAGATCGTCTCGATCCTCCAGGCGGCGGACCGTCAGAAGAATCTCGCCGGTGCCCTCGTCGTCGATGCCACCCCGTCTTCGAACACCCAGTACATCCAGGCCATCCTCGGCAAGGACCTGACCGCCAAGAAGGATGACGCGATCAAGAAGGCCGGACTGGAGAAGAAGAAGGAGCCCCCTCGCCGCCGATTCTTCAGCTTCTTCCGCCGCTCGGCCTCGACCTCGGACGACAAGCCGGAGAAGACCT
>CALKTZ010001146.1 GCA_937997355.1 uncultured Planctomycetales bacterium
TGTCCCATTTTTCGCGAGCCCGCGCCATCGCGAAGATTGGGAGACCTTCGGTCGGCGGTTTCGGCGAGGTCGTCCGGTGGCACGCGCCGAACGGTTCCGCTCCCCCATTCCATCGGCGGCGTCCCCCTCCGTCGATCAGTCGGATCACCCCGATTTCGGCCTCACGGGTCAAGCCTCGCGGGTCGTGACGACCGTCTCGCTTGAACCGGGAATGAGGCCGGGCGGTTCGCTCACCGCCCCCCCCTCGCCTTCGCCTTGGCCCTGGCCTTCGGCAGGGCCGGCTTCCGCTGCGGCGGGGAATTCGGGGCGGGCTCCTTCTTCACTTCCAGGCCCATCGCCTCGCGAATCAGGGCCTCGGTCCTGGGGATGTCTCCGGCGTGGACTTCCTTCCACCCGTCCTCGGTCTTCTTGAGCGTGAAGACGGTGTACCTGGCAAACTTCGAATCCCGGATCGGCGTCGTGATCCGATAGACGACCCGCGCGGTTTCGTCTTTCTCCAGGAAATGGCCGAGCGGCTCGATCTTCACCGTCTCCGGCTTGGGGAATTCGAGCAGCGGCCCCTCCATCCCCTGCTTCACGAGCGTGGCGAGCCCTTCGAGATCGCCGCCGAGGAGCATCATCCATCGGCCGTCGACTTTCCGGAGGTTGGCGACGTTGGGCCGGCCGGTGTTTTCCTCCCTGCCCTTCATGTCGGCCCGGTAGACGACATAGGTCCGATCTCGATCGACGGGGTCGTCCACATGGCCGAGGATCGTGTTCTTGCTCTGAGACAACATCTGCTTGCCGGCCGGGTTGCGGCTGAACATCCCCTCGTAGAACGAGGCGAGGAACTTGTCGGGGGTGAGTGCCTTGAGGTCGTCGATCTTCTTCGCGTTCGAGAACATCTCCAGGACCTGCTTTTCCTTCCCCTTGCTTTTGGCGTGCTCCGCGAGATCCAGCATGGCCTTCTGGAATTGCTTGAGGGCGGCCGGGTCCATCGCCCCGGCGAAGCCGGCCAGGTCGCCCGCCTGCATCGAGGCCGTCGCCTTCTGGAAAACCGCCTCGGGGGTGTTTTCCCCCTGTGCCTTGGCCTCCTGAGCCCGCAAGGCGGGCGAGAGCGAGGCCGAAATCGTTAGGATCAATAAACCGATCGCGAGGAGGCGGCCGCGTTGCATGGCATGGTTCCGAAAGGAGAGGGACGGCGTGATGCCGAAAGGTCGGAGTCGAGAAGGATCAGCAAGGCCCCGGCCCGTACGACGCGAAGCAGTGCGTGGTTTCCCAGAGGATGACCTCGACGACCGGCAGGCCGGCCTGGGCGGCCCGCTCGTAGATCAGTCGGGCGATGTTCTCGGCGGTCGGGTTCTGCTGCATCACGTAGACGCGCTCGCCCCGCTCCTGGAGGACCGGCAGCAGGGGGTCGTCGTGCCGCAGCAGCATCGTGTGATCGAGCGTCTCGTCGATCCACGACTGGACGTGCCGCTTGATGTCGGAGAAGTCCACGAGCATCCCTCGCTCGTCGAGGGATTCCCCCTGGAGCGTGATCACCGCCTTGCCGTTGTGGCCGTGGAGGTGGCGGCACTTGCCGTCATAGTTGAGGAGCCGATGGCCGTAGCAAAACTCGATTTCGCGGGTCACTCGGAACATCTCGCGGGTCTCCCTCTCAACTCAATGGGGCGGGCGGCCGGTCTCGGCCGCGGAGGCATAGCGGGTGCGGTCGACCACCTCGGCCTCGCGGAAGCCGTTCCGCCGCTCCGCGCACTTGTTGCAGGCCCCGCAATGCAGGCCGTCGACGGGGGCGATGCAGGAAAAGGTTAGGTGCAGCGGGAGCGCTCGCCCCAGCCTCACCACGTCGGCCTTGTGGAGCCGGTCGAAGGGGCGGATCAGGCGGATCGCCCCCTCCATCGCGCGGTTGAGCACCCCCTCCAGGTCGCGATAGAACTCCGGCGTGCTGTCCGGGAACGGGTTGGATCCGAGCGAGCCCAGGGCCAGCGCGCGGACGTCGCGGAGCCGGCACCAGACCGCCGCCTTCACCGAAAGGAGCAGGTTCCGGCCGGGGAGGTAGACCGCCTCGTCGGGGGTCTCGGCGCCGGGGACGTCCCGGGCGCCGGTGCTCCAGTGCGGGCCGTAGACGTCGGCGATCGGCTCGTCGAGGATCGCCAGGGGCTCGATGCCGTCGACCTGCTCGCCCAGGGCCGCCAGGAAATCCTCCAGCGCGGCCAGCTCGACCTCCTCCCAGCGCAGGCCGCAACGGATATAGAGCGGATACACGCGGCGGTGGCGCTTGAGCAGATCGGCGCACAACACCGCGCTATCGAGCCCCCCGCTGACAAGGACGGCGACGCCAGGTTCGGTCGCGGCGGGCTCGGGCATCACGGAGGTCGCCTGGATTGAGAGTGGGAGGGAGCGTTTTTGCGTCCGGCCTTCGATCGTCTGGTGATTCTACGCCCGGCGTCCGGCCCCAGCAACGGCAACCGTGAGGGATCCAGGTCGAGTGCCGCCGGACGACCCCGCCGAGACCGACG
>CALKTZ010001147.1 GCA_937997355.1 uncultured Planctomycetales bacterium
GAAGTCGCCCCCCAGGGCGGCACGCGCCTCCCGGATGATCGATTCGGTGAACTCGTTGGTGATCGACGGGATGATCTGCTTGAGCGGCCCGTCCCAGTTGCGCGTCGTCCAGGTTCCCAGCGCTTGGACGTCCGAGGTTTCGACAGCCGAAACGATCCGCTCGAAGACCTGCAAGGCTTCCTGGCGCGCGGCCCATTCGGCCGGCCCTCGCAGGAGATATTTCGAGGTGACCATGTTGAGGATCGGCCCGACGTTCTGCGCCATTCCGCCGTGGATGAGCACCAGGCTTTGCGCCAGGTTGTCGCGGAACGATCGGCCGCGAGGCGTTTCCTCGGGAGACTCGGGGGCCTGCTCCCGGGCTGTGTCGACGGCGATCAGCCGATGATTCGGCAGGAGTCGCCCCCGGCTGATGCCGGATTCGGGATCTCCCTCGGCGGCGGGGACGCCGTGGATGAGCTTCACGCCCGGGAAGACCCCTCCCGAGTCCTGCCAGCCCCCCCCCGATCCCCCGAGCCATTCCCCCAGGATGGCCCGGGCCACCACCACGCGCGCTTCTTCCTGCTCCAGCGGCCCGGTGAGCGCCGAGGTCTGACGGGTCGCCCTCATGAGCAGGGCGATCAGCGAGGCGAGCAGGTTGGTGGAGACGGCGAGCCGCGACCCCTTGGGGATGTCGTTCACCTTGCTGACGATCTCGATGCCGTGCCCGGGCCGGATGACATGGGCCAGGATCTCGTCGAGGTTCGCCCCCGTCCCTTCGAGGGAAGGGGGGATCAGCCCGGAGGCGATGACCCCCGCTTTCACCAGGCTCAGGTAGTCGTTGCCGAAATTGAACAGGTCGTCGAGCGAGTCGACGTCCTTGCAATCGTTCAGATCGATGCTCGTCAGCCGGATGATCGGCTCGGCGATGATCCGGAGCCTGGTCTCGATCGGCGGGATCGGGGCGGCGTCTCGGCCATGCACCCCGAGCTCGACCGAGATGTTCATCACCCGGGCGCCTTCGGGATAGTCCATCCCCAGGAAGAAGATATCGGACCATCCGCTGTGCGAGAGATCGAGCCGGACCGGGGTGCGTTCGATCAGGATCGGGAAGAGTCCGTCCTGAGTGTCGCGTTCCAGGAGCCGGGGATGGATCCGCAGGGGATGTTCCTCGCGGCAGCCGACGCGGAACATCCAGCGATTCCCCTGGCAGCTCCGGACCGATCGGCGCACCTGGTCGGCGAGATTCTGGAAGGCGACCTGGTCGTAGGCCTGGGCCAGGGCGCTGCAGATGGCGCCGTTGGGCCCTTGCTCGTTCAGGGCCGTCCGGAAGGTCGCGATCGCCTGCTCGTACCGGCGCTCCATCAGGTCCATGAAGCCGTCGAACGGGATCAGCCCCGTCTCTTTCAGGCCCCTGGCATCCTGGATCTCGTACCGATAAATCGCGTGCAGGAAGAGCGAGGCGCGCACCTTCTCATAAAGGTTGTCGCTGACGCGTCGAAATCGCTCCAGATCCTCGCATGCCTCCAGCTTCTCGGCCAGGCTTGCCGCCGCGACGAGCTCGCGGACCGAGCGATCTCGGATCTCGGGCTGGGTGTTGGTAATCGTGTCGATGAGGATGGGGCCGAGCCGCGCCATGGTGTCTCTGGGCTTTCCACGGGATGGCGGGAGCCCTGGCGCGAAGAGGCGCGCGGGCTCCCGGTCGATTCGGGGCGAATCAGGGTGTATACCGGGTGTTTACCTCGACGTGGCCTTCGGGAATGGCCCGCACCTTCATCTCGAAACCGGCGACCGTCTCCAGCAGGAGCGCGAGGATTCGTTCGCGATCGACCCCGGCCAGGGCGAGGGCGATCTGGGCTTCGGTCCCGCCGAACTTGACCCCGAGGTTATAGCGGGTTCCCCTGGCCTCGACCGCGAGATAACGCTCGCGCTTCGACAGTGCATTCAGGGCCGTGGAGAGTTGAATTTGCCCGTGCTCGCGGATGTCGTCGCGGACCAGGTCGTCCAGGAGCTCGAACACCGTCGGCGTCAGGACGTGCATCCCGAAGAAGCAGAGGTAATGCCCCGCGCGGAGGCCGGGGACCTGCAGCTTCAACTCGGCGAGCGTCGGGTTCGGCTTCTCGATGATCTGCTCGATCGCGTAGGCGTCGGGCCGGTCCGAGAGACGGCTCCCGTTCAGGGTGCCATACTGTGTAATCAGATGCTCGCGGGTCGCCTGCACGGCCGAGACGGCGCAGTTCTCGGCCTCGGCCAGCTCGATGAGCTGGCGGGCGCATCGCCGACGTTCCGTCGAGACGTAGACGTGATCCTCCAGGAGCAGCAGGAACGGCTCGTCCCCCACGAAGGGCCGGGCGGTCCAGACCGCATGGCCATATCCGAGGGGTTCTTCCTGGACCAGAAACTGGAGCCGCTGATCGAGGTCGATGAGCCGCTTCGCCTGCTCCGAGGCCCATTCGGTTTCCTTGGAGACCGAGCGGAGATTGGCGGCGTAATCTCGGAAATGCCCGCGATAGATCTCCTCATCGCCCGGGGCGCAGACGACGCAGATCCGCTCGATGCCGCTTTCCAGCGCTTCCTCGGCGATGATCTGGAGGACCGGCTTGGTCATCCCATCCCGATCGACGAGCGGGAGCATCGCCTTCTGGACGGAGTCCGAACCGAGATATTGCCGTGCCCCGCGTCCAGCGGCGGTGATGACGGCCTTGGAAATCCTCACGTTTCGGGGCTCCTACCACGATTCTGGATCGATCCCGCCCGAGGGATTTGACAGGGAAGCTCGCCGGGCGTTTCACGGATCGCCCCAGACTAATCGTTCGAGCTTTGGAGCGGCAAGACCTGTCTCGATGGATCTGAACAGGCGGGCATCCCGGGGATTCCCTTTCAAGAATTGGGAACTTGGAGATTCGCCCGCGCCGGGCCGGATTCGACCGGATTTCGGCGGCATGGGGAGATTTATTCGCGGAGGAGCCTCCTGCTTCCTCCCGTGAAACTGCTGGGGTTACGGCCGGCGGTGAGGGGCCGATCCGGGAAAATCCCAAATCTCTCGCCCGGCCGGTCTTGAAGCGGCCGAACCCGGCCGTTACAATCACTCTCGTTCGGTCGACAAACGCCGTGACGGTATTCGTTTGGATCTGGCGAGGCCAGGTTTCCGGGCGGATCAGAAGCGAGGCGGCACGACGGTCGACCTGGAAGTTGTTGGGGATGTAGCTCAATTGGTTAGAGCACCGGCCTGTCACGCCGGAGGTTGCGGGTTCGAGCCCCGTCATCCTCGCT
>CALKTZ010001148.1 GCA_937997355.1 uncultured Planctomycetales bacterium
AAGATATATGACGAAGAAGGGGAGATCGGAGCAATGAATCCTGTTCGCTTCTTCGCGAATCCGAGACTTGCGGGTCGATGGATTCGCATCGTGCGATCAGAGGATGAGGAGGTTATCCCGGTTGATGACCTCGTCATAAAATGACGCCCCTAGCGCTTCGCGGGCGTGTTCCGTCCGGAGTCCTTGAATCCGGCGAACTTCCCCGGAAGCATAGTTCGTCAAACCCCGGGCGAATTCCTGGTTTTCCGAATCCAGGATGCCGACGACATCTCCCCTCTCGAACTCGCCGTTGACTCCTCGAATGCCGATTGCGAGGAGGCTTTTGGAACTGGTCTCGAGCGCCTGGCGTGCCCCGGCGTCGACCACGACGTAGCCTTTGGGTCGAGCCGTCAGGCCGATCCATCGCTTGCGGGCGCGATGCGTCTGGCCGTGCGCCAGGAACAAGGTCCCGACGGATTCCCCGGAAAGGACTTTCGTGAGAGGGTCCTTGACCTTCCCCGAGGTAAGGATGACCGATCCCCCGGCATGGGTGACGAGCCGAGCGGCCGAAAGCTTGCTCTGCATCCCCCCCGTACCGAGAGAGCTTCGAACCGTTCCGGCATTTCCGAGCACGTCGTCGTCAATCTGAGGAACCAGCGGAATTCGCTCGTCGGTCAATTGGCCCGACTCATCTTTTCGATAGAGCCCGTCCACCACGCTCAGGATGACGAGGAGCGGGGCCTGGAGCAGATTGGCCACCATGGCGGCGAGACGGTCGTTGTCGCCGAACTTGATCTCGTCGACGCTGATCGTGTCATTCTCGTTGATGACCGGGACGGCGTTCATGCCGAAGAGCGCCGTCAATGTGTTCCGCATGTTCAGGTAGCGGGAGCGACTATCGAAATCCTCATGGGTCAGCAGGAGCTGGGCGGCATGCCGGCCATGACGACGCAAGCCCTCATCGTACGCTCGGATCAAGTAGGCTTGCCCCACGGCCGCGGCGGCCTGAATCTTGGGGAGCGTATCGGGACGACGGCTCAATCCGAGCTGTCCCATGCCGGCCCCCACGGCCCCTGAGCTCACCAGCGCAACCCGCCGGCCGGTATCAAGGATCGCACAAATCTGCTCGGAAAGATGATCGATCCGGAGCGGGTCGAGAGTTCCGTCCGGTCCGGTCAGGACGCTTGTACCGACTTTGACGACCCACGTTCGCGCCGAGAAGACAACGTCCTCACGCACGAGATCCCTCTTGGACTTGGCGGGAGTTTGAACTTCTGAGATCTCGCCACCTGCTGCCATGGAACGATTCTCGAAAAGCCGTCGGATTCAAACTGGACATTCGGCGCATTCCAATGGACCGAATCTGCCGAAACGCTCTCGATCGTTCGCCGCCCCAACCACTTGGAAACGAAGGGAAAAAGCTAGGCGACACCAAAGCCGAGCGGGCTCCGGACCGATCATGAAGGTTGTCGGAAGAACATCACGGCATTATAATCGAACTTCCGGGGCGGCCTAGGGGAACTCGTCGAACCTCGATCAGCCCCTACTCCTTTCAGTCTCGTCAAACCGACTTCTTGCGAGACTCCATCTCAGGGAGAATCCGGGTCCATGGGCGAACTCCAGCACGAGTGCGGCGTGGCGGCGGTCTTCCACGCTGGCGGTGCGCCAGTTTCCTCCCTCGCCCCGAACCCGGGCGACGTCAACAGCGTGGCCTGGCTGGTCCCTCGCATGTTGTTGGACATGCAGAACCGCGGGCAACTCGCGGCCGGCATGGCCAGCTTTCGGTCGGACCGGAACGCGCTGATCCGGACCCATAAGGATCTCGGGACAGTCGCCGAGGCGTTTCGCCTCAACCACAAGTCGGAATTCGAAGGGATCATGCGCAGCGTGGACGGCCCGGCCGCGATCGGCCACGTCCGCTACGCGACCTGCGGTGGCGACGATCGAAGCAACGCGCAACCGTTTGAACGAGATCACGGACGCAAGACGAAATGGTTTGCGTTTGCCTTCAACGGTCAACTCGCCAATTACGGAGAGCTCAAGGAGGAACTCCTCTCCAAGGGGGACTACCACCTGAAGCGCGATACCGACACCGAAATCATCATGCATTCGCTTGCATATGAGCTTCAGTCGGAAGATCAGGAGCCGGATTGGGCCGGAATTTTCGGTCGATTGTCGGAGAAGTTCGATGGGGCCTACAACATCGTGCTCATCACGGCCAACGGCGAGCTGGTCGTCGCGCGCGATCCGCTAGGCTTCCGCCCCCTCTGCATCGCCGAACAAGGCCCGTTGTTTGCCGCCGCCAGCGAGAGCGTGCCCCTGGCCAACGTCGGCTTCCCGAGATCCAACATCTGGTCCCTGGAGCCCGGTACGCTCGCCGTGGCGGGCAAGAAGGGGGTCCAGATCCATCGCTTCGCCTCGTCCCCCCGCCAGGCACATTGCTTCTTCGAATGGATCTATTTCGCCAACGTCGCCAGCACACTCGACGACCGTTCGGTCTATCTGAGTCGCGCCGCGCTTGGGAAGGAATTGGCAAGGCTCGAAGACGTCCCCCTCGATGCCGATACGATCGTCGTGCCGGTTCCCGATACCGCCAAGGCGGCGGCCGACGCGATGTCGTACGAGCTTCGCGTCCCCTCCGTCGAGGGGTTGATGCGAAATCGATACATGGGGCGGACGTTTATCGAAGGAACGGCCGACCGTTCCGCCAAGGCTCGGCTCAAATACACCCCGCTCCCCGAGGTTTTGGCCGGTAAACGCGTCTTGCTCGTCGAAGATAGCATCGTCCGGTCCACCACGATGCGGGCTCTCGTCCATGAAATCCGGGATCGAGGAGGCGCGAGGGAGATTCACCTTCGCGTCGCCTGCCCACCGATCATCGCCCCGTGCTACTACGGGATCGATATGTCCAGCAAGGATGAGCTTTTCGCCTCCCGGTTCATCGACCTCCCCAACGGCGGGATCTCGGACGAGGCCCAGCAGCGAATGGCCAAGGAACTCGGGGCCGACAGCCTCCGCTACCTCCCCGTCGATGCCATCGCGCGTTCCGTCAGCCTCTCGACGGATCGTCTCTGCCGCGCCTGCATCACGGAAGACTACCCTACCTCGACGGGACGAGAACTCTACCAGATCGAAGCGGGAAATCCTCCCTCGAACGGTCAGCGGGCCTACGAACAATTAGTCCTCGGCGGCACCGGATCGTCCTGGAGTTGATTCGCGTTCACCCGGCCGGGGCTCAAGCGAAAACGGGACTGGCTCGCCGGTACTCCG
>CALKTZ010001149.1 GCA_937997355.1 uncultured Planctomycetales bacterium
CCAATCGGTGACGCCGGGGGTGACGTATGGCTACCGCATCTTGGCCTACAACGCCGACATGACGTCCAACCCCTCGAATACCGTCGCCACGACGGTTCCCGCCCCTGCCCCCGCCCCGGTTCCCGTCTCTACCCCCATGAATGTCGTCACCGGCCCTCCCGCGACGGTCAGCGGCCTGTCGATCGTCAGTCGATACAGCAACGGCGTGACCCTCAACTGGAATGACAACTCGGGGGATGAGACCGGTTTCACGATCCAGCGGAGCGTCAACGGCGGCAAGACCTGGTCGACGATCGCGGTAGTCTCCGCGAATTCGAACTCGTTCACCGATCGGGCCGTGAGGGGGAACAAGCGTTATGTCTATCGGGTGATCGCCTTCAATTCTCAAGGGAACGCCGCCGTGAGCAACCTGGCCGCCGCGACGACGCTCAGGTTCGCGGGGCCTCGCTTCGCCCGCCAGGCCAAGCACGCCGCCAAGGCCTTCAAGGTGGCGGCCTTGAAGGCCCAGGCCGCCCTGGCCGCCGCTTCGAGTGCCGCCGCCGCATTGACAGTCACCACACCCCCCTCGCAACTCGCGGCGGCTTGGACTTCGCTCCGCCCAGGCGATCGAGCCGCTCGGCTTTCGGGTGAACTGGGTGCCGGCTATTGCGTGAGGATGCGGGGACGTTCGGCCCGGCTCGATTCCGCGCCGCTCCGCGTGCGGTCGAAGCTTCGCATCAATTCCGGCAGCGTCTTGACCTCGAAGATGGGATTCGTGGGGGTACCCTGGACGCGGACCCCGATGATCTCGCGGCTCACCTTGTTCAGGGCCTCGCTGAACAACGGGACGCGGACCGAGCCGCGGCCGAGATGGACCCTCAGGCCGATGTCGAGTTTACCTTGCGGGTCGAGAGTCCCTTCGCCGATCAGGCGGAACGCGTTGCCGATGAAGTTGATCGTCGAGAGGACGGTGAAGCCGTCGTGGATCTGGAACTTGACCTCGGCCTCGTCGAAGGCGGTCTTGGGGGTGGACCGAGGGAGCCCCGTGATGATGTTCTCATTGAGGAACTTGGCGAAGCGGAACATCAGCGGGAGTTCCCCGAGGTCCCCCTGGGAGACCTTGGCCCAGCCTTCGCCTCGGAGCGAGCGAATGCTCGTCCCGAGACCCTGGAGCGCGACCCCGGCATTGATCAGGCCGCGATACGACTGCCGGCCGGGGACGGTTAGCGCGTACTGCTCCAGTTCGGCGTTCTGGAGCAGGAGCCGCGTCCCATACCGGGGCGCGGTGGGCGAATCCAGGCTGATCCAGCAATCCCCCGAGAGTCGTCCACCCAGCAAGGACCCCTGGATGTCTTTCATCTGGGCGATCTGAGTGTTCACGGCGAAGTTGGATTGCAGCCCCGTGATTTGCTGGCCGAGGATGTTGATGCTTCGCAGGTCCAGCTTGCCGTCGACGTTGAGCGTCTTCCCGTCGGACCATCCCGAGACCTGCTCGAATTGCCCCTGGATGTGTTCCAGGGGGATTCCCGCCTTGATCGCGTTGCCGGTGAG
Source organism: uncultured Planctomycetales bacterium (assembly GCA_937997355.1). Lineage (GTDB taxonomy): Bacteria > Planctomycetota > Planctomycetia > Isosphaerales > Isosphaeraceae > CALKTZ01. The sequence goes on from CALKTZ010001149.1 coordinate 1,531, forward strand.
GAACACCTTGGTGTTCTTCCAGCGGCACCAGGCGGGTTGATTGGGAATCCCGGACCAGCCGATCTCCAGGTCGCCCGTCGCGCTGATCGTCTTGCCGTCGTCGAGCCGCTCCGCGATCGAGCCCATCATCGGCGGCATGATCTTCCGGAAGCCGCTGTCGAACCGCATCTTCTTGACCCAGAGATTGCCGACGGAGAGGTCGAATTTGCCGTCGTCCTGAACGGAGACCGTGCCCTTTTCGAACGAGACCTCCGAGCCGCGAAACTCGAACGTGGCATCGCTCATGTAAACGCGGTCGTTGTGGAAGACGAAGAGCCCGTTCACGTTCTCCATCGGGAGCTCGGGCCGGAAATCGGGGTCGAGCGTCGGCACCACGAGCCGGATGTTCGACTTCTCGCGGGGCCGAATCTCGACATGGACCAGATCGGGGCGGCCCGGCTCGACATGCACCTTGGCGTCGACATTGGTCGAGCCGGTGGGATTGATCGTGTTCCAGGTCTTGCGCCAGGCGGGCTGGAGCGAGTCGCGAAGCTCATTGTTCAGGAGCAAATTCTCGGCCTTCACGGCCACGTCGACCTTGAGCGGTTCCTCGCCGTTGGGGAGCTTGGGGAGGGGGAGCTTGGCGACCTGCCCGTTCACGGCGATGAGGGACTGGCCGTTATCCCCCTTCATGTTCTCGAACCGCCAGAGATCCGGCTGGATGATCAGCCTGCCGGTGAGGTTGCGCACGGGGTAGGGGAGCCCCGCCCACCTGATCGAGCAACGATCCCGCAGGTCGATGGTGGCGGTTAATTCGAAGTCTCCTTCGGGGCGAGTCATGGGGCCGACGGTCGGCTTGCGGAAGATTTTCACGGAGCCCCGGGCCGACCCGCTCGGCTGGAATTGATTGACGACCTTCCGGACATCGGCCGGGAGGGCGTCCATCAACGTCTGGTCGACCGGGACCGATTCCGCCTCGATGTCGAGCTGAACGATCGCATCAGGGCCGGGATGTTCGATGGTCCCCTTCAAAACCACGGGCTTGCCGCTGACGTGGGCGAGAAGCTCGACCTCCAGGGTCGTTCCCTCCATCCTCAGCTCGCCGGTCATGTGTTCGATTGGATAGGGGAAGTGCCGATAGACCCCCGAAACGTCGCGGCAGGCCACGGTCGCCCCCACGCCGATGAGCCCCCCCTCCTTCTCCCGCACGACATGGATCGCCGTATCGACCTTCCCCGTCGGCTTGAAGACGTCCCAGAGCTCGTCATGCTCGGGGGGCGTGCGAGCGCGAAGGCGATCGTCGAGCATCAGGTTCTCCAGCTCGACCTGGATGTCCAGGGGCATCCGATCGGGCGGCCCGATTTTCAGCTTGCCGCCGACGTGGAGCGACGTCAGGCCGTTGTGCCCTTCCGCATGCTCAATGACGAGTTCGCCGTCCTTTGCCGTGATGACGGCGGATAGCTCGCTGACGGGGAAGGGCATGTGCTTGCATTCCCAGACGCCGCCGCTGAGACGCGCGGTGGCGTCGTAGAGGAATCGCTTTTCCTCGGGAGCCGAGGGATCGAATTCGAGGCGATTCACAGACAAGTTGACTTCGCCCGCCTTCAGCCCGAGCGCCGAAACGGCGGGGCGAACTTCGCGAGGGACGCGTTCGAGGAGAGGTTCCGTGATCGTGAGCCTGGTGAGATCGCCTTCGAGGGTCATCCGGCCCGTGGTCGGGTCGATCCTCCCCTCCAGGTAG
>CALKTZ010001150.1 GCA_937997355.1 uncultured Planctomycetales bacterium
GGATCGAAAAAGAGCCCCGCATCCCCGACAACCTCGGGGAGTGAGCCGGCGGTGCTCGACAGCACCGGCGTCCGACAGGCCATCGCCTCGACGGCCGGGAGGCCGAAGCCTTCCATCAGCGAGGGGAGGACGAGCGCATATGCCCGGTTATAGAGATGCACAAGCTCGTCATCGGGGACGAATCCCGGCAGGAGCACGCGTGACTCCAGGCCCGAACGTTCGATCGCTCCCCGAATCTCGGGGACGTGGGTGTGGAAGACGTCGTGAAAGTCGCCGACCAGCAGCAGCTTCGTCGCCGCATCCCCGACCAGGCCAAAGGCCTCGACGAGTCGCACCAGGTTCTTGTGAGGGCTCAGCCCCCCGACGTACAGCAAGAAACGCGTGGCCGGTTCGAGCCCATACTTCCGGAGAACGGGAGCGGATTCCGACTCCTCGGGAATCGGCCGGAAGACCGATTCCGGCCCCTCGTTCACCACGCAAAACCGTGAATCCGGCAGGCGGAACCAGCCGCGCAGGGCGTCGCGCGAGGTTTCCGAAACGGTCACGATTCGATCCGCCCAGCGCGCGGCCGCATGTTCCTTGATGATCCAGGCGAGCCGCCCCTTGCGATTCGGGAAGACCAGCTCCGGATGCGCCAGGGCCAGCGTGTCGTGCATCGTCACGACGACCCGGCCCACGTTCCAGACCGGCACGAAGCTATAGGTTGCGGGGAAATAGACCAGGTCGAGCCGGGCCCTGGACATGGCTCGCCCCATGGCCAGCATGTCCTTGGGCTTGCGACGGCCTTCGGCCGAGGCGGCCCGGCTCGGAGATTCGGAGACCTCGACGACGATCCGCCGACGGTCGATCGACGAAGACCAGGATCTCATGATCGTGGGAAATCTCGGCGAGCGAGCCCAGGATTCGCCTGGCGAATCGGCCGAATCCGCGTCGATTCGACAGGCAGGCTCCGTCAAAACCTATACGCATCGCTCGGTCTCTTTCAGCGTGATCGGACCCTGGATCGGACAGCCCACTGCCTGCGCGACCGCCAGTGCATTCGAAGCCCGTGGTCCGAGGCTCGACTCCTCAACAGCGGCCGATCCCCCACGATCTCGATCCGGCCCAGATCCGAAGTCCCCAGCCCGATCGATTCCGCCAGGCTGAGCAAGTCGAATGGCGTCCGCCGGTATCCCCAAAGCGAGGCGGCCACGGCATCCACGGCCACGGGGTCGGTCCCCGCGATCACGGTCCCGGGCGGAGCCCATCGGCCTCGGGTCGGCCCGGACCGCTTCGATGCGGGGAAGCCGTCAATGATGCTGATGGCCGGACGAACCAGGCTCAACAGCGAGGCAAGATCTTCTCCGAGCACTTCCGGGTTGCCGCCGTCGGGACGACCGAGGAGCAATCGGAACCGAGCGAAAATCGATCCGCCTCGGGCACTCGCAGGTCCCTTCAGACGGTCTCGCTCCTGGGGAGGGAGGATGTTCAGGAGATTGGCGAGCCCTGCATTTCTGAATTTTGGGGACGTTGCCAGCGAAATTCGGCAGTCATCGTTCAGGAGGACGCGCGGAATCCGAATCCTGGAGGAGTTTTCGTGAGGAAGATTACGTGACGCGATTTCCTCGATCGGTTCCTCGGCGAGATCCAAGAATGAGACCGGCCGTCCCCAAACCTCCTGCCGATACCCGAGTTGCTCGAACCAATGATCCGCCCGAATCTCGGGTCGGGGAGAAGCCGCCGCGATCGTGATCGTTTCGGCACCGGCGGCGAGGACCGCGTCGATCGTCGCGGAAATGGCACCCGGTTGAGTCGAATCGCCTGGTTTCCGGCCGGAGGATAGGTCGGGGATGAGGACGGAATTCGGGGTAACCTTGCCGGCTAGATCATCGGCGATCAGCGAGAGTGCCTCGGCAACGGCTCCTCGCCGATTCGCGCCACGGACGACGGCTACTTGGACTTTGGCTGGATTCTCCAACGCGAGAGCCTCCCTGCTCGCCGGGTCGCATTGGGTCGAGGAATCGACCCGCTCGCTCCATCGGCCCGATCTCCGCGCGCCTTTGTAGCCGAAGTCGCCTTCGCGTTCAACACCGACCCGTAGACTCCCGCGATGATCACGGACGCTCCGCAGCAGCAGAAATAGATCAAGTGAAGCGGCATCGACGCCACGGCGAACGGCAGGCCGCGACGATGGCTCAGGAAGCCGTAGAACTCGCGGTTGAGAGCGACCACCCCCGCGGCGGGGATCGGCAACCCCCAGAGCAGCATGGGGAAAAACACAGAGAACAGGGCGAGCAGGATCATGGTCCCCGTGAAAGCCACGCTCAACTTCTGGCTGGGCCGGATGTTGAGGTCCGACTCGATCATGCCCGATCGCTTGATCAGCAACGTCCAGGGGACCCCCCGGCGCATCACGTCGGTCCGGATGACTTCTAAGAGGCTCCAGTGCTTCATGTGCGTCGCCTGGACGTCCCGGGCCAGCACGATCCGCCGGCCGGCCCGTGCCAATCGATAGCCGAGCTCGATATCCTCGATCGCGGGGCGGGGATAGAGGCGAGGGTCGAACCCGCCGAACTCCAGGAAGACGTCGCGACGCATCATGCCGCAGCCGGTCCAGAAGGTATGCGCCTGGCGGATATCGTCTTCGAAGTCTCCCCGCTGGTGGACGAAATGGTGCAGCAAGTTGCGATACTGGCTGACGAGGCTCCGGTCGGTCGGCACATCGTCGTACGAGCCGAAGAGCGCATCGAGCGTGGGGTCGGCGAGGAATCGCTCCATCGCCCGGCCCAGGGTATCCGGATGGATCGCGACATCGGCGTCGATGAAGAAGATGTAGGGAGCGGAGGCCAGCTTCGCCCCCGTATTCCTCGCCGCGGCCGGTCCCAGGGGGAACTCGTGCCCGACGACGATGGCCCCCATCCGTCGTGCCAGGCTCGCGGAGTCGTCGGTCGAGCCATCGTCCACGACAATCAATTCGAACTCGGTCAGCTGCGATTCGCGAAGCCGCCGGAGACAGTGCTCGAAGTCATGACCGCCGTTCCTCACGGGGATCACAACCGAGAGCAGCGGTCTCCGCGGCCCCGGGCTCGCCGGACCGGCGGGGACATCGTCCATGATTCACCCTCGCCCGTCAAAACGAGACATATGCCGGAATGCGTCTCCGTCCTTGGGATCGCCCGAACACATGTCCGGACCGTTCCTCGACTTACGGTGCGATTGTTTCGCGATGTCGCATTTAAGTGAAGAGAGGCTTCGAACCGCTTACCGAGGTTCAGTCACAACGCGCGGCCGAACTTTAGCGGGAACGGCCCTGGCTGTCAACGCGGTCCGCAACTTCTCTCCATGCCCGTTCGTCGAAATACTTCCCAAGCGACTCGACTTCGTTTATCTCCCACCTGGGTTAAACTATCGGTACTCGCTTCGGGCGCAACCACACGTCGATGCACGATTCCCGAATTCGATCGGTCGGCCATGACGGTACTGACACCCGACCACGTTTTAACATCTACGCGGGATGAGCGGGCAAGCTCGCCAGAACGGAAATTCACGGCCAATCGCGTCCATCCGAATCCCTCATCCGAAAGCCGCCGCGAATGTCGATGTCGAATCTGCCGGGAATCCGTGTCGCCCAGCTCGGCCTCCTGATCAATATCCTGCTCGTGCTCGTCAAGTTAGCCTCCGGGATCATCGGCCATACCTATGCGCTGGTCGCGGACGCCGCCGAATCTTCGGCCGATATCCTCTCCTCGATCATCGTCTGGCGGGGCTTGACCATCGCGGCCCGCCCTCCCGACGACGACCATCCGTTCGGCCACGGCCGGGCGGAACCTCTCGCGGCCGCGGTCGTCTCGCTGATGCTCCTTGTGGCGGCGCTCGGGATCGCCATCGCGGCCGTCCGGGAAATCCTCACCCCCCACGAGATCCCGCATCGATTCACGCTCTTCGTGGCGGCCGGCGTCATTGCCATCAAGGAACTGCTCTACCGCCGCGTCTTCCAGGTCGGCGACGAGATGGGGAGTACCGCGATTCGCGCCGATGCCTGGCATCATCGCAGCGACGCCATCAGCTCTTGCGCCGCGTTCGTGGGAATCGCCCTGGCGCGACTCGGCGGCCCCGGTTGGGAA
>CALKTZ010001151.1 GCA_937997355.1 uncultured Planctomycetales bacterium
CCCGGGGGTTCGATTGTCGCGCGCCGACGGTCCTTCCTGGCCCTGGCAGCCGTCGCGGTCGCCCTGGGTGTCTCGGGCTGCGCCGGGGTCTCGGTCAAACACTACGCGGTGCTCGATCGCGAGCCGGTGGAATCGCCGAGTGGAGACTCGATCGCCACTTCGGAAGCGATTCGGCTCCTCCAAATCGGGCGTCAGCTTGAGCGGAGCGAGCCCGAAACGGCCATCGCCTATTATCGGGAAGCTGCCCTGGCCGCACTCCCCGAACTCCTCCAAAACGGAGTGTCCAACGAACCGGAACTCCCCGACGGCAACGGAGCCCAGCAAAGCTACCGACGAGCCATCGAGTACGCGGTGCTGGTCGCCGAGCGTCAGGCCAAAAAAGAGGGGATGTGCTGGACCGAGGTTCTCGCCAGGGGAGGGATCGAGGTCCGGGGAGAGATCGGATCCTATGCGCCCGATCAGTGGACCGAAGTGATCCCCGCGCGATCGTTCAAGGTCTCGGGGATGCGGCATATCAACGCCCGGGAAGGGCTCGGAGCACCACTGACGCTGAGCCGTCGGCTCCCTCCCCAGCCGGTCCCGCCGGAAATCCATTATCCGCACATCATGTGCTCGGCCGCCTGCACGGTCCTGCGGCCGGGCACCCAGCCGGGCGATCCTCCGGCAATCCTGGAGCTTTACGACCCGATCGCCAACCCGTCGATGACCTGGAACATCGGAGACGGCCGAGGAATTCCCCTGGCCTACGACCTCACAACGCCGCTGGCCCGGCAATTCCAGGATACCAAGCTGAGTTTGATCGGCCCGCTCACGGTCCTTTTCCCCTCCAGCTTCGACGGCCGGGCGGGAATCTACATGATCGATCCCTACGACCCCAAGAAAATCCCGGTCATCTTCGTCCACGGCCTGATGTCCAGCCCGCTCGCCTGGACCAACGCCATGAACGACCTGCGCGGCGACCCCGCGCTGCGGGAGCGTTATCAGTTCTGGATGTTCTTCTACTCGACGGGCAATTCGATCGCGAAATCGGCCGCGTTGTTGCGGACATCCCTCGCGGACATCCGGCGCGAATTCGACCCCGAGCAGGATGACCCCACCTTCAACCAGACGGTCCTGATCGGCCACAGCATGGGGGGCTTGCTCTCGCGTATCGCCGTTTCCTCAAGCGGCGAGACCGTCTGGAACGCGATCTTCAAGGTCCCTCCGGAGAAGCTCGACATCAAGCCGGAATATCGCGACGACATCCTCCGCCTGACTCACTTCGAGCCGGTGCCGATGATCAGCCGGGTCGTCTTCATCAGCACGCCGCACCGGGGAAGCCCCCTCGGCGACGAATTCATCGGCCGGCTTTCTTCCTCCTTGATCCGGCTCCCGAGCAATGCCGGCGAGCTCCGAGACGCGATCCTGAAGAACAAGATGTATACGAAGATCGCGCCCGAGTTCATGAAGAACCGCCAGTTGACGAGCATCGCGCAGCTCGGGCAGCGGAACCCGATCATCCCGATCATCAACGGCCTGACGATCAGCGAGGATGTCCCCTATCATTCGATCGTCGGCTTCAACGGCAAGGTGCCCCTGCCGAAGGGGGGGGATGGGGTCGTCCCCTACGAGAGTGCCCACATCGAGGGGGCTCTTTCCGAGCTCGTGGTTACCAGCGACCATTCGGCGCAGGAGACCCAGGAGGCCATCGTGGAGATGCGTCGCATCCTGCGGCTCCATCTCGACGAATGCGATTCCGCCGTGGCCGCGCTCCGGCAAGGCGAAACCCCGATCGCCCGGGCGACACGCCCCGCAGGCCCCACGCCGATTCGCTTCCAGCTGACGGCCGAGAACGCGCCCGTCGCGGTGGCTCCCCCGGCTCCCGAAGAAGCCGGCGCGGTCCGCCGTTGATCTCGCCATGCGCCTTCGCTGTATGCCCCTCTCGGTTCTGGCGAGGCGCAGGGGACTGTCCCAATGCCACAACCGAGAGAGGCCCCCTTGCCACTTGAGATTGACCGATCCCGGCGAAAGGGGTAGAAGCCCTTGAATCGAGCGAACACGAACTTGTTGATGCTTCAATTTTCTCATCACGGAGGAGATCGATGACCGCGAAGCTTCCACTCCCGAGACGAGCCTCGATCTTCCTCGCCTTGTCCGTCCTGATCCTGGGAGGAATGCCGAGCAACGCGAAGGCTCAAACTCCCGAATTGACGATGGCCAAGGCCATCGAGGTCTTCAATGAGATCGCGTTGAATCCGAAAAGCGGCCCCCCGCGACAGATCCTGATCAAGGCCGAGGGGATCGCCATCATCCCCGATCAGGTATCGGCGGGCTTCGTCATCGGGGCCAAATTCGGCCGGGGCGTCGTATTGCTCCGTCGCCCCGACGGCTCCTGGAGCAACCCGGTCTTCATTCACGCGATCGGCGGCAGCTTCGGCCTCCAGGCCGGTGCCGAGGCGACCGACCTGGTCCTCGTGTTCAAGGGGCGCAAGAGTGTCGAGAGCTTCCTGAATGGCAAGGGGAAGCTGACGATGGGAATTGACGCCACGGCCGCCGCCGGGCCGGTCGGCCGCAGCTTCGAGGCTGGGACCGACCTCGCCTTCAAGGCGGAAATCCTCTCGTACTCTCGCAGCCGGGGCATCTTCGCCGGGGTCTCCGCGGCCGGGGGCACCCTGAGCGTCGACAGGAAGGCCAACACCCAGTACTACGGGATGCCGATCGGCTCGATCGAAATCTTCGCCGACAACGCGGCGATCAAGGCCCCCCCCTCGACCGCCATCCTCCGGCGCTTGCTCGCGAGCCAGACCGGCGTGCCGGTCGTCCGCAAGACCAAGCCCCGGATCGCGATCGATCCGGAAGGGGAAGAGACCCAAACCATCATCGAGGGGGAGGATGACGACGGCGTGGAAGTCGTGCCCAAGACCAGCTCGCGCCGATCCTCCACGCCATCCAAGCGGGCCACCACCAAGACCGTCGACCGCGACGCCAGGAAAAAGCCCCCCACCGATGACGGCGTGATCCTCTCCGCCGGATCGGCGGAAGACCTCGACGACGATTCCGAGCCCACCCCGACCCGCAAGGCGAAATCGACCTCCTGGAAGAAGTCGAAGCCGGGTTCGGCCCAGTCGAAGCCGATCTCCTCCAAGTCGGGATCGTCGTCCAAGAACTCGATCGATCTCGACGAAGACCTCTCCACCACGACCGCCGGCTCTCGCGATGAGTGATCGCAGGATCAGCATCTTCCGGGTTTCAGCGTGATCCGACTTTTCGGGTCACCACATTTCCACCCCCCCTCGGTGAGAGTAGGATAACGAAGCCGCGAATCAGGGCCGATGGCCAGGGTTCGCGGCTTTCGACGTTGCCGCGTTTCAACCCCGCCTTTTCGAGTAAACCCTCGCATGACCGCCGTGATGAGCCTCCTGGTCGGTTTGACGTGCTTGCTCTCGTTCCTGCTCGCTACCCCCGGGACTCGCGCGGAGGAGCCGAACTCCTCGGTTTCGAGGAAGGATCGCCCTCCTCTTCGCTTTGAGGTGAGGCTCGGCGGCCACCTGGCGGCAAAACCTCTGAACCTCGGATATCCCGGGCGCCTCCTCGTCGCGATCGGCAAGCCCGGGGAGGGGGAACCTCGATTCCAGGCCCCTCATACCGGCCTGCGGCGCGGCCCCCTCCTCGGCCGCGATCTCCAGGAACTGAAACCGGGGGAGACGGCCGTTCTCGACCGAACTTCCGCCATCTTCCCGATCGAGCACCTCCATCAGCTCCCCCCCGGCACCTACGCCGCGCAGGCCCTCTGGCACATCAACCGAGACCTGAATTTCCCGAATGCCCCGGGCGACCTCTACGGGCCGATTCAAACCTTCGAGCTCGATTGGTCGAGCCCGAAGACGGTCTCGCTCGAACTGAATCAATCGATCCCCGAGGAGACGGTTCCGCCCGATGAGGGACTCGTTCGCTACATCAAAATTCGATCGCAACGGCTGAGCGAATTCCACGGCCGCCCCATCGATCTGCGGGCGGGGATCATCCTCCCTCGGGATTATGAAACCCAGGGGGATCGCCGCTATCCGCTCCGCGTTCACATCGGCGGGCTCAATTCGCGTTATACGCGGGTCG
>CALKTZ010001152.1 GCA_937997355.1 uncultured Planctomycetales bacterium
GTGGGGGAGGTTGGGTCTTGCCGATCGCTCGCAGCTCCTCGGCTCTCCCTTGAAGGCTTTCGACGGTCGGCTCCTGGTACTGGTCGAGCTTGTAAGTGAATTCCCGCTCGTCGCGAAACGTGTACGGGATCAGATTCTCGGTGAAGAATTCCGTGAATAGGTTGTCATACCAGGGGGCTTTCATCGGCTGGATGACGGTCTTGGTCTCGTATCCGTCGCGGATGAAGGTGATCTTCCGGTCGCCGTAGAAGGTGAAATTCCTCGAGACCGGCGTCGGTCCGATCTCCTCGTCATTGACGATCGCCAGGGCGCCCGGCGGGTCGGTCCGGAGGGTGTACCGACGTTCGACGCATCCCGTGGTCGCCATGAGCCCGGCCGAGATGCCGATGAGCGCGGCGAGTCCGCGCGCGGTTCCCGGGAATCGTCCGAGGACGAACGGCGAGCCGGAGGCGCGAGCCGTCGATCGTAGGCGGCATCGGGGAACCCGACGTTGAGAATTCGGTCCGACCATCCTTGGCGCTCCCGACCGACGTCGATTGCGATACGAGACCGGGCGTCCGAGGACGGGCCGGCTCCCCATGCGTCAAATCCACAACGTACGCGAACGAGGCCATCCTTGGTGCTGGTCGCGTCGAGGGTGATCGCCCGGCGATCCCGCGATGGAATTGAGGCCGGCGGGGATTCTAGCGGCGAACCGATTTTCCGGCAAGGCGGGAAGCGAGATGATCCAAATTCCATCATCAGGACTTCTCCGCGGGGCTTCGAGGCGAGCCTGCGCCATGGGGAGGATCGAACTCGAAGATACCTCGAAGACAACGATCGGCCGGACGAATTCCGAGGCCGACGGCATCTTGGCGCTCGACCGGGGGGCTGCGATCATGGCTACCTTCCGCAACGGACGCCCCGGCCGAGGTCGATCGAGATGATCCGGAGCCCGGCCGTTTCACGACAAATGCTCGTCCGCGAGAGTAGTGAGCCAAGATGAATATCCGCCTGACCGCAAGTCCCCTCGATCAAGTTTCCGCCTCCTGGTTGGTCGTCGGCCTCTTCGAAGGTCAGGACAGGCTCCCCGATCAGGTCCAGGGGACGCCGCTCGCCGAGGTTTTGACGAAGGAAATCGACCGGAAGGAGATCACGGGCTCCGCGAACGAGCTGACCCCGATTCTGGGGCTTTCGGGCTTCGCGGCCGGCTCACTCCTGGTCGTCGGGCTGGGAAAGCGGGAAAAGCTCGACGCGGGAGTGAGCTTTTCGGCGGGCTATACGCTCGCCAAGCGACTCTCGGGGAAGGCCCGAGACTCCGTGGCGATTGCCCTCCCGGAAGTCGACGAAGCCAGGCTGCCGGCGATCATCTCGGCGCTCGTGGAAGGGGTCATCGCCGGGACGCGGGGGCCTGGCCTGCGGAAATCGGAGCCGAATCGCCATGAGTTCGGCGAGCTGACGCTGGTGGCAGGTTCGGAACCTTCCGGGGCAGTTCGCCAGGAGATCGAGCGCGCGATCCGACGCGGCGAGATCGTGGGGCGGGCGGTCAATCTGGCCCGCGACCTGGTCAACACCCCTCCCGCGGAGAAAGCCCCCGCGCGGCTTGCCGAACGGATTCGCGAGATCGCCGACGGCGCGGGAGTTCAGGCGACGGTCTGGGACGAGGCCCGACTGCGCGACGAACGGTTCGGCGGCCTCCTCGGCGTCGCGGCCGGCTCCGATCAGCCGCCGGCCTTCGTGATTTTGGAATATCGGGCAGCCCGGAAGGAAGCCCCGACCCTCGCGCTGGTCGGCAAGGGGGTCACCTTCGATTCCGGCGGGCTTTCCCTGAAGCCGTCCGCCTCGATGGAAGACATGAAAAGCGACATGACGGGAGCGGCGGTGGTCGTCGCCGTCGTCGAGGCCGCGGCCCGGCTCGCGCTTCCCGTCAATCTCGTCGGCTACCTGGCCATCACCGAGAACATGACCGGCGGCCGGGCGATGAAGCTGGGCGACGTCCTGACGATGCGCAACGGCAAGACCGTGGAGGTCCTGAACACCGACGCCGAAGGACGGCTGATCCTCGCCGATGCCCTGAGCTACGCGGTCGAGAACGAGCCGGCGCGGATCCTTGATTTGGCGACCCTGACCGGCGCGTGTATCGTCGCGCTCGGGCTCAGGATCGCCGGGCTTTTCGGCAATGACGACGCCTTCTGCGAGGATGTCCAGGCGGCGTGCGTCGAAACCGGCGAACGAGCCTGGCGATTGCCGCTCGACGACGATTTCAAGGAATCGCTCAAGAGCACAGTTGCCGATCTCAAGAACGTCGGGGGCCGCTGGGGGGGGGCCGTCACGGCCGCCAAGTTCCTGGAACAATTCGTCGGCGCTGTCCCCTGGGTTCACCTCGATATCGCGGGGCCGAGCTGGAGCGATTCGGACGGAAGTTCTCGCGATGCGGGGGGGACGGGCTGCTTCGTCCGCACCCTCGTCACGTACCTCGAAACGGCCGCGAAGGTGGAAGCCGCATCGGCCGGCACATCAACAGTTTGAGGAGTTTCGGCAACGACAAGGGGTGGGACTTGCTCGGAACGGGGCGGACTCAATAGGAGTCTGGAAGGAACAGGCATTCGATCCGACGGCTGTTCACGTCCAGCGCCAGCAGGACATCGAGGACTTCAGTCATCGGCAGCGCGGCATCGAGCGCCCAGTTGATGACTTGCAGGTTCTCTTCCCCCCGCTTGAGCTTGGCGAGGATCGGATCGATCAACTGCGATCCATGGAAGGCGCGCTGGAGGAGACCGAAATCTCCCTTATCGAGCTCGATCCAAAATGCCTTGCCTTCGAGATGCTCGATCCATCGTTGCCGGAGAAACCCATTCCAGTGCTGCCGAATCCAACTTCGGATGGCGGATTCACCGAGGTCTCGGCCGGCCTTCTCGCTCTCGATCCATTTGTGCCGATTGGCTTCTTCCTCGCCAACCTGGTGGACACTCAGGCAGTATCCGCCGGGAATCTCGAATGAGAACGTCGTACACTCATGCATCGGGTCCCAACCTCCTAGCGGAGAGGCGGAAGTCGTCCATGAAATGCTTCTGTCGGCCCGCCGAAGTTCTGCGCCGATCCGATTCTGACGTCGACTCGGATGGGACCTTCCTGGCGGATCAGCCCCCCTACCATCTATGAGTACGGGAAATCGATCGAGGACTGCAAAATCTAATCGGAACTTCGATCGGATAACTCCAGGAACGAGTTTATACATCAATCCAAGGTCACGCAAGGTGGATCCCGTTTCTTAACATTGCCTGGGTGCATGGACGTTAATGATTCTGCGGTAATGTTCGACAATGTTCCGGGCGATGCGGCGCATTTATTTGTGCTTATGGTGCGGATTCGATTGCGATTCGCTGAAAGCGGCAACGCCTCCCTCCCCCCGATGTCCTAGATTGTGATTGAGGTTACTTCCCGGACCGATCGAGTTGGCGAGGATCGCCGCCAAGGCCGAACTTTCCCCTGAATTTCGAGGCGGCGCTCCTGGTGTTATTCGAGGACGGTCGGTCGCCTTTTGTCGATTGGCGATTCATCCAGGCAGGGGCCCATGCGTACGCATCTCGACGTTGCAACACCGCGACTCTATCACGACTGCATGAGGATGCTCGCCCTCGGCTGCCTGGCGATTGGGATCGCGGTCATCATCGGCTGGAGATTCGATCTGGAGTATCTGATCCAGGGTGCCCCCGGCCTCGTGAGCATGAAGGTGAATACGGCCCTATGCCTGTGCCTGTGCGGCATCGCGCTGTGGCTGCTTCCGAGCGGAGGGCGGTCTCGGCGGATTGCCGTCATCGCATCGATGATCGTCCTGCTGATCTCCGCGTCGACCCTGCTTGAATATGCCGGCGGCCTCGATCTCGGGATCGACGACGTTCTCGTCACCGGGCCGCTCGATTCCAACGCCTCGCACGCTCCGGGGCGAATGCCCCCGATTACCGCCGTGGAGTTGGTGTTGCTTGCGTCGGCATTGTTCATGCTCGCGCTGAATCGCTGGTGTCGGCTGTCACAGGGATTCGCCCTGATCTCGGGCATGATCGCGGTCGCCGTGCTGACCAGCTATTCCTACGGGATGAGGGAGTTCGTCGGGTTCGCCCGGTATATGCAGATGGCGTGGCATACATCGCTGGCGATGCTGCTCTTATCCGTCGGGGTATTGCTGGCGAGGCCGAAGCAAGGGCTGGTCGCCGCCATCACGGCCAATACCGTAGGGGGGATCATGGCTCGACGGCTCCTGCCTGTGGCCATGATCTTGCCGTTCCTGCTCAATGGGATGAGCCAACTTGGCCGGAGGAATTCGGTCTGGGATGAAGACTTCGACATGGGCGTTCGAGTTGCCCTGTCGATCGGGGTCTTTTTCGCCTTCATCGGCCGATCCGCCTATCTCCTGCATCGAATGGACCTTGAGCGACGCGAGGCCGTGGATGGGCTCCGCTCCGCCCTCGATGCCTTGAGTTCGAGGCTGACCGCCCAGACGGCCGTTGAAGCGGAACTTCGGGGGAGCGAGGAGCGATATCGTTTTCTCGCCGACGCCATGCCCCAAATCGTCTGGACCGCCGACGCGGACGGCTACGCCACTTACTTCAATCGACGCTGGTATGATTATTCCGGGTTGTCGACGGAGGAATCTTTGGGATGGGCGTGGAAGTCGGTCCTCCATCCCGACGATACCGCCAGGATCGTGGAGATCTGGAAGCGTTGCCTGCAGACCGGCGAGCCTTACGAGGTGGAGTATCGTTTTCGCCGGGCGTGCGACGGGATTTACAACTGGCAGCTCGCCCGCGGCGTCCCCATGCGAGACGACGCCGGTACCATCATCCGGTGGATCGGCACCTGCACCGACATCGATGAACAGAAACGCTACGAGGGGAAGCTCCGATCCGCGCAGGAGGAACTGGAATGGCGGGTCCACGAACGCACGGCGGAACTGGCGTCGGCCAATGCGGGGCTCACTCAACAGGTGAGCGAACGGATCAAGGCCGAGGCCGAACTGCGGTGGGGCGAGTTGCGCTATCGATCGCTGGTGGAAGGGATGACGGCGATCGTCTGGAATACGCCGGCCTCCGGAGGGTTTGAAACCGAACAGCCGGGATGGAGCGCCTTCACGGGCCAATCGTTCCGCCGCCTTGCCGGCTGGGGCTGGCTTGAGGCGGTCCACGAGGATGACCGGCGGCAGACCGCTCGGATCTGGTCCGAGGCGATCGCCAATCGAACCGTCTACCAGTGCGAGCATCGGCTCCGCAGGCATGACGGCGAGTATCGGCACATGCTCGTCCGCGCCGTCCCGATCCCGGGGGAGGATGGGAAAATCCGGGAATGGATCGGCGTTCATACGGACGTCGACGACCAGGTGCGGGCCAAGGAGGCAATGCGCGAGGCCAAGGAGGCGGCCGAGGCCGCGACGCGTGCCAAGGGCGAATTCCTCGCCAATATGAGCCACGAGATTCGGACGCCCATGAATGGAATTCTGGGGCTGACCGAGCTGATGCTCGAAACCGAACTTTCGAGTCGCCAGCGTGAATATGTCAGCCTGGTCCAGTCATCGGCCGAGTCGTTGCTGACGATCATCGACGATATCCTGGATTTCTCCAAGATCGAGGCCGGTCGCCTGGAACTGTATCCGGCCCCGTTCGGGGTTCGCGATTGCATTTCGGAAACGGTCAAGCCCCTGGCGTTGCGGGCACGCCCCAAGGGGCTTGGCCTCACCTGCCGGATTGCTCCGTCCGTGCCCGACCACCTCGTGGGTGACGAGACCAGACTCCGCCAGGTGCTCGTCAACCTCGTCGGCAACGCGATCAAGTTCACCGAGCATGGCGAAATCGTGCTG
>CALKTZ010001153.1 GCA_937997355.1 uncultured Planctomycetales bacterium
CTCGTCAGCGTCGGCAACACTCAGGTTTACGTGGGGCAGAATGCCCAGGCCGTGGTGATCGCCTTCCGGGGTTCTCAAGCCCCTACGACGCTCGACGGCCTGAAAGACTGGCTCCTGACCAACGCGAACAACTACCTGATCCTGCCGGAAGGGCGGAGCGGCACGGACTTCGTCGCGGCCGGGGTGGGGGCGCGGTTTCATCGCGGATTCCTCGACGCGCTCGAGGACCTCTGGCTCCCGCTATATTCCGCGGTCGATGCCGCGATCAAGTCGCGCGCGGAGGAGCGCCCCGTCTGGGTGACCGGGCATAGCCTGGGGGGAGCACTGGCCTTGCTCGCCGCCTGGCGGCTCCAGCGCCAGTTCGTGCCGATCCACGAGATCGTCACCTTCGGCGCGCCGATGATCGGCAACGAACTCGCCGCCAGGGCGTTCGAACAGGAGTTCGCGGGCAAGATCTTCCGCTACGTCGATCTGGAAGACCCGGTCCCGCTCCTCCCTTCGGTCAGCCTGGTCGCCAACACCTATTCGCATTCCCAGTCGGAAGTGGCCCTGGCCGCCACGAAGATCGCTTCGGCACTGGAAACCCTTCAGAAAGGGGCCGGCGCCGCGATCGAAGGCTTGCTCGACGCCACCCTGATCGACGAGATTTGGGGGATGGTCCAGAACCGCATCGGCTCCCACTTCATCAGCAACTACCAGACGAAGGTCGAGGGGAAGTTCAAGGATCAGGTCTGACCCGGGCGGGAGGGGATCATCTCGATTTTTTTGGATTTCTCGCGGAAAACGATCGCCTCGGCGGCGTCTCCTTGAGGGAGCACGCTCACTGAGGAGGCTCGGACTTCATGGGAACGATCGGGGGGGACGAGCTGGGGCGATTGTTCGACGCGATCGCCCCGGCCCTGGTCCTTTATGCTCGCCAGTGGTCCGACCGTCAAGGGGCGGAGGATGCCGTCCAGGAGGCGTTCCTCTCGCTGGCCCGGCAAGCCGAGCCCCCGGAGCACCCCTCGGCCTGGCTCTATCAGGTCGTGCGAAACGGCCTGATCTCGTCGGCCCGATCGCGAAAGCGAAGCAAGGATCGAGAGGTCCGGTCTTCACGAACCGAAGCCTGGTTCTCCGCGGTCGACGACCGGATCGATGCCCAGCAGGCCGCGCAATCGCTGGCCGAGCTTGAGCCCGAATGCCGCGAGGTCATCGTCGCCCGGATCTGGGGCGGGCTCACCTTCGATCAGATCGCCAGGCTCCAGGGATGTTCCCTGACCACGGCGCATCGACGATATCAGGCCGGGCTCTCCCAACTCCACGAGAGGCTGGAACGACCATGCACGACCCACGAGGCGATCACGACCCCGGAATCCCGGCCGAATCGCTAGACCCCCTCGCCGATCGGCTCCGCGCCTGGCAGCCGGCAACCCCGGTCGACATCGACCGCGACCGACTGATCTTCGAAGCCGGACGCGCGGCGGGGATTGCGG
The DNA here is from genome assembly GCA_937997355.1 of uncultured Planctomycetales bacterium. Lineage (GTDB taxonomy): Bacteria > Planctomycetota > Planctomycetia > Isosphaerales > Isosphaeraceae > CALKTZ01. Next base: position 1,473 of record CALKTZ010001153.1, read on the forward strand.
AAACTCGACGCGCCTATCGCGGACGGTTCTGGCCCCTGGCGACGGCGGCATCCCTGCTCATGGCCACGGCCGGGTTCTTGCTCGCGCGACAGCAAGGGCGCGAACAAGGCCGAAGGCCGGAAACGGTCGAATCGGTCGCAATCCCATCGATTCTACAACCGACGGCCGAACTCCCTCCGATCGAACCGGTCGACCCGAACAGCTATCTGGCCCTGGCGCGGCGAATTGCCGACGGCCATCTCGATCCGTTCCAGGCCGGCTCGAAATCTCCCGACCCCGACTCCTCTCGTCCGCGAAACGACTCGGCCCCCCTGAGAGCCCGAGACGTCGATCGGCTGCTCAATTTGTGACGTTCAATCGAAGACTCACTCTCTTTCCTCTCATCTCAAGGAGATTGCCGATGAGGCTGCGCGCACACTCGTTCCGGTTCGGAACGTCGGCCCTGTTGCTGGTTCTCGGCGGGCTTTCCACACCCGCGATCGCCCAGGAGCCAAATGACGACGCATTGCGGCGCAAGCAGTTCCCGACCGTGGAATTGAACGTCACGCCGTCCGCGGCGCCGTTGCCCCTGTTCCGGTATCGGCTCCATCCCGTGGCGGGCAAGCTGATGCCCGGCAACGCCGCGCCGATCTATCTTCGGATTCGCTATGAATTGCCCCAAGAAGCCTGGGATCAGATCGGCAAGAATTCGGCCGCCTGGTCCGAGATTCCTCTGGACCAATTTCCGGTCCAGGAGGCCCGCAAGTTCGTCAGCGGCTGGTCGGGACAGCTCAAGCAAATCGAGATCGGCACGCGCCGGGAATATTGCAATTGGGACTATTCGATCGCCGAACAGCGAAGCAACATCATCAACCTCATGCTCCCCGATGCGCAATCGATGCGGCAATGGGCAAGGTTAATCGCGATCAAGGCTCGCCTCGAAATCGCCGAAGGGAATCTCGACGAGGCCGTGCACACGATCGGGACCGGGATCGCATTCGGCCGGCACGTCGCCAACGGCCCGTTCCTGATCAACAACCTGATCGGCGTGGCCATCTGCAACGTCATGCTGAATCTGGCGGAAGAGGTCATCGGCCGCCCCGATGCCCCTAACCTCTACTGGGCATTAACCGCCATCCCTCGCCCGCTGATCTCGATTCGGCAGTCGATGGAGATCGAGCAGCGACTGGCGGAAAACATGATCCCCGAGATGAACGACGTCTTCGCATCCCACTCGGCCGCCGAATGGACCATCCTGGCGGAAAGAATTTATGCGGGGATGCAACGGCTCGCCCTCATCATCGACCCCAAGGGCAAGGATCTTCCGGCCGAGATCCGGACGCAGATCAACGCGGATTATGCATCATTCAAGAAGCAATACCTGGAACAACTTCGGATCACGCTTCGCAAAACCATCCCCAGATCAAAAGAGACCGTCTCGGCGATGTCCGACGATGAAATCATGGCACGCGGAATCGTCAATCAATACCGCATCATGCGCGATGAATTTTTTAAAGTCGCGTATCTCTCTCTCCCGGACATGATCAAGTGCGAGCGCGAATCGCAATCCGCGGTGAACGAGGCCAAGGATGGACCGGCCGCCATCTTCGCGACGATGCAGGCTGCGATCCAGTCGACGCTCTATGCCGAGGCTCGGCTCGAGCGGCGCATCGCCATGCTCCGGACGATCGAGGCGATTCGCCTGCATGCCGCGGCGAACGACGGCAAGCTCCCGGAATCGCTCGACGCGATCAAGGAGGTTCCCATCCCGCTCGATCCGGCCACCAACGCGCCGTTCCCCTTCTCGCGCGAGGGGGACGTCGCCGTGCTGAAGACCCCGCAGGCCGGCTCGACCATGCCCTGGACGACCTACCGAATCCGCATCCGGAATGCGATGGCGGGCTCGGAGCACCTCCAGCATAAGACGCTCATCGGCAATTGAAGAAACCGCGTTCACCGGGCGGGGGGCGACTCTCTGATCGGCGCGGGCCTCCCAACCCCGGTGAAACACGCGACCGAAGGTCTCCCGATCTTCGATGAAAATCAGGGGTGGGCGTCCTTCGAAGCCTTCCTTCCCTTCTTCTTTTTCGCGTCCTCCGTCAACTCGGCCCCGCCGAACTGCTTCTTGGCCTCTTCGATGGCTACTCGCTGGGCCTCGGTGATCTCGGGATAGTGGAGGTCGAGCGACTTGATCGTCGAGGTCAACACCCGGGCGACGATGGCGCGTGTGACCCACTTGTGGTCGGCCGGCACGATGTACCAGGGGGCCCATTCGGTATTGGTCGCGGCGATGGCCTGTTCGTAGGCGTGCATGTAGTCGTCCCAGTGGCCGCGTTCGGCGAGGTCGGCCGGGGAGAACTTCCAGTGCTTCTTGGGATCGTTGAGCCGCTTGAGGAACCGCTTGCGCTGCTCGTCC
>CALKTZ010001154.1 GCA_937997355.1 uncultured Planctomycetales bacterium
CAATCGGCATGGCCCGAATGGATGACGATGCGCGCGTCGGGATCGAAGGCCGGCTTGGCGTGAAAGTTCGTTCCGAAGCCTGATTGGTGGGTTCTGCTCGATGTGCGGGCCTGGATCACGCCGAGGATCAAGGCGATGACCATGGCCATCACGCTCACGCCCGCCGCGCAGACCCAGATGATGGCGAAGAACTCGGAATCGGGATCAGGCCTTACGTCCAGAATATTGATGGTCGTCAGCCAGGCGACGATCATCGTGATGGCAGGCACCCCCGCACCGATCGCCGCGACTCCGCCGATGGGGGGCTCATGGCTGAACGGCACTCCCAATTCGAGTGACTTCATCCGCTCCAGATGAGCCCATTCCCGCTTGCGCTGCTGATGCCGAATGATCATCACCAATGGGACCAGGACCAGCGGCATCAGGATGGCGATGATGGGAATCAGTTTGCTTTCCACGTTTTTCCTTTCAAAGCCTCAAAGTCGGGCAACGGCTTCAATGACGTGTTACCCTGGAATACGATCCCATCGTTTCAATCTGCACGATTTCCAGCGGTGCGACGCTGGAATTTCGCCGGGAGTTTTCGCCCATGGCGCGCGATCATCTGCTTGTGATTGACCAGGGAACCACCAGCACCCGAACCGTCCTCTACGATTCCCGACTTCAGGTCGTGGGGCAGGGACAGGTCGAGGTCCCCCCCACTTATCCGAAATCCGGATGGGTGGAACACGATCCCGATCAGATCATGAAATCGGTTCACTCCACGATTCGAGAGGCGTTGGCGGGCAGCAGCCTCGCGGCGGACCGGATCTCGGCCATCGGCATCACCAATCAGCGAGAGACGACCATCGTTTGGGATCACAAATCCGGAGTTGCGATCGGCCCCGCGCTCGTGTGGCAAGATCGACGGACCGCCGAGATCTGCGACCGGCTTCGAAGCCGCGAAGCCTGGATCTCCGAACAAACGGGGCTTGTGCTCGATCCCTACTTCTCCGCGACCAAGATCTCCTGGCTCCTCGATCATATCCCCGGCGCACGCCAGCGGGCCGAGCGAGGGGAACTGGCAGCGGGGACCGTGGATAGCTTCTTGATCTGGCATCTCACCGGCGGCCGTGAATTCGTCACCGATCCGACCAATGCCTCTCGGACCTTGCTGATGGGGCTGAGGTCGATCCGGTGGGAACAGGAGCTTTGTGATTACTTCGGCGTGCCGGCTCCATTATTGGCCGAAATCCGCCCGAGTTCGGGGGAATTCGGCAAGACCAGCGGCCTGAGCAGCCTGCCTGACGGCATCCCCATCATGGGGGTCGCCGGGGATCAGCAGGCGTCCCTCGTCGGCCAGGGTTGCTGGGAAGCCGGGCAGGCCAAATGCACTTTCGGGACGGGGGCATTCCTGCTGGCCCACACCGGTAACAAGGCGATCCCCTCGAAATCGGGTTTGGTGACCACGCTGGCGGCCAGCGTCGAGCCCGGACCCTCGCAATACGCGCTCGAAGGGAGCGTGTTCGTCGCGGGTGCGGCCGTGCAGTGGTTCCGCGACGGCCTCAAGGCGATCGGCGCGGCCCCCGAGATCGATCGACTTTCCGCAGAGGCTGATCCCCCCGCCGACCTGATCTTCGTGCCGGCCCTCACGGGGCTGGGCGCGCCCTACTGGAATCCCGAGGCTCGCGGAACCATCTTCGGCCTCACCAGGGCGACCAGCGTCGCCGACCTCGCCGCCGCGACGCTCCAGGGCGTTGCCTATCAGGTCGCCGAACTTGTGGAAGCCATCACCTCGGACCTCGGAAGTCCCATCAAGGAACTGCGAGTCGATGGCGGCATGGCTCGGTCCGATCCCTTCTTACAATTCCAGACCGACTTGATGGGAACCAAAATTCGACGCAGTCCGAACACGGAATCCACCGCACTCGGGGCCGCCCTGCTTGCCGGGCTCGGGATCGGACTTTGGCGCAGTAAGACGGATTCCCTCGAGTTGCTGCAATCCGGCGGGAAGGATTTTTCCCCGAGTCAGTCGGAGTCCTGGAGATCCCGAAAACTCGATCGCTGGCGGCACGCCGTCCGGACGGTGAATGCACATTATCGCAAATGACACTCAACCGGGCCTTGCGGTCCTCCCGTGCGCGAGCCATTACACGTCCGTCCAGGAGGATCATCGGCCTTCCCATCTCAAGCGACGGGGAAAAATGTCTGGATGTGCAACTTGTCCGGATCGAGGCGGTCAAGGAGCAGGAAGACCTTTGTGAAGATTTTTAACGAAGCGATGTCGCTGTTCTTTTCGACGTAACGCATCTTCCATTCCCCGTCCACGTTGTGAAGATTGGCGACGGAATACTCGATCGTGACGCGGTCCGCGGTCCTGGCATCGAGCTTGGCCAGCTCGGACTGGCCGCCGGGAGAGTTCATGGCGAACTTGCCGAGGACGCCGGCCTGTTGAAGGTCCATGAAGGCGCCGGCCTTGCCGACGGAGTCGCCTACGAAGATCCGGTCGAAATCGGCGTTGGCCGACTTCGAATTGAGCCCGGGGTTGGTTTCCTTCCATATCTCGCGATGCATCGCCTTGTCGACGACCTTACCGCTCGGGTCCACCAGGATCGGGCGGCCCGGGATCGGCGGCGGCATGGTCGCAATCAGCCGATCCGAAAGTTGGTGGTCACCGATCGTCACATGCATCGCCAGCGCGTGTCCGGGCTGATGAGTCACCGGGCTCAGGCGACCTTCACTCTCAACGAGCAAGGCGATGACGTCGTCTTTTGTATAATTCTTTGCGAACGGCATCTTTCGGCTCCACAAGGTGTCTTGAGGAACTCTCCCACCGCATCCGACCCGACGACATCGGTTCAACTGAAATCCTGGCCGCCGTGTCGAGCAAGGACGGGGTTGTGAACCAGGCGTGGCCGCGTTGCTTCGTAGTTCCGCCGCAATTGATACGGTCGTGGGCGGAAGAGTGACAT
>CALKTZ010001155.1 GCA_937997355.1 uncultured Planctomycetales bacterium
CAACGTGGTCGAGCCGATGGAACTCATCGACAAGTTCTCGTCGGAGGCATTTCGGTATTACTTCATGAGCCAGTGCCCTTTCGGCGGCGACGGGGAATTCTCCTTCGAGCGGTTCGGCGAGGCTTATAACGCCGGATTGGCCAACAATCTCGGCAACCTCTATAGCCGAATCCTGACGATGTGCATGAAGTATTTCGAGGGAGACCTCAAAACCGTCGATGGAATCGATCTCGGTGGCTGGCGCAAGGGGCGAGACCTCTCGCCGTTGGTTACTGATCTGATCGACGCGGTCGGCTCCTTCGACTATGCCTCGTCACTCCATCGAATCTGGCTTGAGGTTGTTGACTCCGCCAATCGGTATATCCAGGAGACCGAGCCGTTCAAGCTGGCCAGAACAGACCTGGAGCGTTGTCGGGAAGTGTTGATCAATGTCGCCGAGTGGTTCCGGATCACGGCGATCCTGATCAAACCGTTTCTCCCTCGGACCGCGGAGACTTTCTATCAGGCGTTCAACTTCTCCGAGTTTCAGCCCTGGGAGTCGGTCGGCTACCGGGATGTCGCGCGACCTCTCTCCGGGATTGCACTCAGGGTCACCGCGGAAATCGTCGGAGGGAAGCCCGTCCCACTTTTCCCGAAGGTCGAGTTGAAATAAGCCGAGCACGCGCTGCGGGGCATCAACAAGAGGAAGTGGCAAGTCGTGCTTCGCGATGGCCGAACCGTTTCGCCAGGATCGACACGATCCTGTGCGCGGCGAGGCCATCTCCATACGGACTCACTCCACGCGCCATCGCCCGGTATTTCTCGGGGTTTTGCAGGAGTTGGCTCGTATCGGCCACGATTCGGCGCGTGTGATTTCCCACGATTCGGGCGACGCCGGCGGAAATTGCCTCCGGGCGTTCGCTGTCGGGCCGGAGCACAAGAACAGGCTTACCGAGTGCCGGGGCTTCCTCCTGCACGCCCCCGGAGTCTGTCAGGATGAGCGTGGAGCGTTTCATCGCGGAAACAAACTGAGCGTACGGCAAGGGATCGCAGAGATGGACGCGTTCCAGGCCTCCAATCTCAGCTTGAACGATCGGCCGGATTGAAGGATTGGGATGGATCGGCCAGAGAAATTCGACATCTGGATGTTTTCGATGGAGAGCGGAGATCGCCTGACAAATTCGGAGCAAGGGAATTCCCAGGCTCTCTCTTCGATGCGCCGTGATCAGAATCATACGGGGGGAAGGCGGGAGATCGACCGGTAGCGGCTCGTCTCGTTCCGCGATCCGTTTGAGAGAATCGACGACGGGATTGCCGGTGATGTGGATCGTGGCGGGATCGATTCCTTCTCGAATCAAATTCGATCGGGCCG
>CALKTZ010001156.1 GCA_937997355.1 uncultured Planctomycetales bacterium
CATCCGGCAGATTCTGCTTCCCCTTGTAATGCTTCTCGGAGAGGACCGGGACCTGATAGCTCGCCGCGATCGTGCGGTTCTCCTCAGCAGCTTTCCCGGATGGTTTGAGGCTTGCTCGCACCTGCCGGGAATGCATGGCCATGAGCGAGGTGTCTCGCAGATCGAAATCCAGCAGCACTGAACCGCGGTGAATTTTCCCTCCAACCCCGATTTGCGACCCCACCCCAATGAACTTCGTAACCGGGCGGAATGGTGAGGTCTCGGAGGTTTCCTCCTTTTTCACCCCCGCGACGTAACTCAAATCGGTCTTTACACTCACCTTCCCTTGCTTTCCATCGAGGATGGTGGGTTTGGGTGCATGAACGATATTCGTGCGTGAATCGTTGTGTATAGAAGTGAGGAAATCGGAAGTGGTCCTTTGATCCATCGTCCATGCCGTGACCTCGCCATCCCGATGGACCTCTTGCATACGGCCGGTCGCCTCATCCCGCCAGGCCGGGTCACCGATCGAGAGAAAGCGAATCTCGTAGCAAATCTGCGCGGGGAATTCCGCGGTTTCGAGCTGACCGATCATTAGTTTGGGGCGGGATGGGCCTTCGGCAGGATTATTCCTTGAAGGCTCACTCGGGATGGGCACCTTCGGCGGATCTTGAGCCAGGCCGAGCGAGCCCCCCAAAACGGCCAGAAAAATGCCCAGGGGGAGGGACAACCAGGGCCAGAGGGAACGTCGAGCGGGAAGATTTGGCGTCATGCCGAGAAGCTCCTGAATTCGAGGCAGAAGGGAAGGGTTCTCGCCGCCGAGCCAGGCACCGAGGGTCGGCGTGCGGCGGCTCCCGAGAAATGACGTTGGGATCGATTCAAGACGCTGACGGGCGACCGACTCCAGCGCCGAGGCCAGGGCGAAGCGATCGCGGGTGACTGAGATGGCCAGGGCGTCGGTGCAAAGTTCTCGCTCTTGCCGCAATCCACGCGAGAGCCAGCGCACGGCCGGGTGGAAGAAGAGGGCCGTTTCAACAAGCCGCTGGACCAAATTTACCGGAAGGTCCCACCGCCTGGCGTGCGCCAGCTCGTGGGCGAGGATCGCGTCGATCCGGTCGGAACCGGCCTCGGCCAACCAGGGGCCGGGCAGGAGGATCTTCGAGGACCACAAGCCGCACAGGCCGGGCTCGGGAAGGCTGGAATGCACCAGGATTGCGGGCGTTCGTCGCAAGCCCAGCCGAAGGGCCAGGTCGACGGCCCGTTGCTGGATCTCGACCGGTGCCATATCCGCCGATCGCACCAACCGGCGGATCGCGAAACTCGCCAGGAGCAACCGCAAAGTCAAAACCGCGATCCCCATCAACCACACGGCGAGCGCAACCGGCTGGATCCCCTCGATACCCCGGGAAATCGCGTTCAGGACGGAGTTCAGCCGCAACGTGGCCTTGATGGCCCGCCGAGGCTCCGGCGCCGGCGGTTCCACCGCGTCGACCACGGCTTTCGACGATTGATACGCAGCAGTCGCATCCACGAGGATCGAGACGGGGGCAACTTCCGCGCTCGCCGAAACTCGCGATCGCTGGATCGCCACGGCAAACACCGGCCCGACCCCAGCCAGCGTCAAAACCCCGACCAGAACGCCATGCCGAATCCGATGCGAACTCCGTGACATCCATTGAAAACCAATGGCCGTGACGGCCGTCGCCAGCAGCCCGATCCAGAGGGCATGCACCAGCCCGAGCGACACGAGCCGGCCGGCTAATCCTTCGAGCGAGAGGATCGACATCCCGGGTCTCCTTCCGATTCCGGAGTCCTGTCGGCCTGGGAAGCATCCTGGTTTTGATAGGCGTCGAGCAGCGACCGGATCTGGGCCAGCTCGTCGTCGCTGGGTTTCGATTGATCCAGCAGATGGGCGACGAGCAGGCTCGCGGAGCCCTCGTAAACCCGCTTCAGGGTCTCGCCGAGTAGCGAACTCAGGGTCTGTTCCCGAGGGGCGACCGGCTCATAGACGAACGCCCGCCCCTGCGGCGATCGGCGCAGCAACCCCTTATCGGCCATGACATTGAGCAGGCTCATCACCGACGTGTAGGCCCTCGGCGATTGGTCGTCGTCGAGATTTTGATTGATGACCTCGAAGATTTCCCGCACCGTCGCGGGATCTTCCCGGTCCCAGAAGACCTTGAGGATTTCGAGCTCCGCCGGGGTCGGCTGCTCGTGTCTTGGTCGTGCCATGATCCGCGTCACCTCCTTGCGGCTGTTTCCCCGATCCCTCCATCGGACGGCACGAATCTACGGTTTTTGCCGTAGATGTCAACGGCTAAACCCGTAGATCGCGAACCCTGACGGTTTTCGAGACGGGTCGAGAACTTCGCGGAGGCGGTTTGGGTCGCGCCGATTGACGGATGGCCATTACGGAGCCCTGGAATCGTGGTACAATGGTGAGTCGGATTGAATCGAATAGAAAAGCCGCGGCGGATCGCATCGCGACCAGGACGCCGACCTCATCCTTGGTTGGGAGGAAATCATGCCGCGACGAACGCTACCCCGTCCCGCGACTTCGCACATCTGGCCTACCGACTTGCCGGTCCGAGAACAAACCCTCGCCAACGGCTTCAAGGTCCTGGTCCTTCCCCGCCGAGAATCCCCGGTCGTAGTTTGCAGCCTGTTCTATCCGGTGGGCTCATTCGACGAGCCCCCCGGCAAGACGGGACTTTCACACTTCGTCGAGCACATGCTGTTCAAGGGGACGGCGCGGTTCCCGAAGGGGGCCATCGACGCCCTCTCGTTCGCGGCGGCCGGCCAGGCCAACGCCGAGACCGGCGAGGACTTCACGCACTACTGGTTCGCATTCCCGGCGGATCGTTGGGAGGTCGCCCTGCAAATCGAGGCCGACCGGATGCGTGGGGCCCGCTTCGACTCCAAGGAGGTCGAGGCCGAACGCAAGGTGATCATGGAGGAACAGGCCCGGGACCTGGATTCTCCGCAGGGACGGCTCGACCAGACGCACCAGGCGGTCTCCTATCTCCGGCATCCGTATCGGAACCCGATCCTGGGCTGGCCCGATGACATCGCGCGGATCGACGTGGACGACCTTCAAGCGTTCTACCGATCCCGCTATCGCCCCGATGGTGCGGTGCTCGTGGTCGCGGGAGGGATCGGCGCGGAGACGGTGTTCGAGCGAGTCCGGCCGTATTTCGCCGATCTGGAACCGGGCCGCCAATCGCGCCCATCGACGATCTTCGATGAGCCCCGGCAGACCGGCAGGCGGGATTTCGTCCTGTGGGAATCCGAGAAGGTCGTCCGGGGGCTCCTGGGTTGGCATACCGTGACGCGGGGACATCCCGACGCGCCGGCCCTGGATGTCCTGGCGGATATCCTGGCATGCGGCCGCCGTTCTCGGTTGTGGGATGCGCTCGTGGAAACGCACAAGGCGGCTACCTATGTGGACGCGAGCCATTCGGCCTGCCATCGGGCCGGCCAATTCCTCATGCAAATTGAGGCGCCGTCCGGCGCCGATCCGGCCGTCCTGGAGCGATTGCTGACCGACGTGATCACGCGACTCGTCGACGAGGGGCCGACCGACGAAGAGCTGCGACGCTCGCGACATCGCCTCGAAGCCGCCTGGCGATGGGATGGCGAGGATCTGGCCGGGCTCGCATCCGGCCTGGGGCAAGTCGCCCTTTGGGGGGACTGGCGGCTGTGGCAGGCGGAGCATCTCGCCGGGCTCGCCGTCGGGGCCGACGACGTTCGCCGGGTCGCCTCGGCCTACCTCAGAGAGTCGGGTCTGACGGCCGGCTGGTCGCGGCCTCGCCGCGACCGCTCCCGGGGCATCGGCGACGCATCGGCCATCGTCCCATTCGCGGGGCCGGCCCTGCGTTCCACGCAACCTCCGATCGCGGAATCCTCCGAGCAGATGGGGGAGGAACCATCGGGTTCTCCCGCGCCCGGCCCTTTCGTGGTCCCTTCGGAGCCCCCTCGGCTGAAGGATTTCAAGCCTCGCCGCTCGGTGCTGCCGAATGGGCTGCGACTGATTCAGGAGCGACGCCCCGGCACCGGCGTGCTCGCGCTCGAGCTCTATCTCGACGCCGGGATTCTGCGCGAGGCCAGGCCGGGGCTTGCCTATCTGACCGGCCGCTTGCTCGAAGAGGGGACGCTCCGGCGATCGGCCCGAGAACTCGCCGAGGCGATCGAAGACGTCGGCGGCGCAATGGACGTCGGCCCGACCGGGATCTCGCTCCGCGTGAGGTCCGAGGATCTCTCGCTCGCCCTCGAATTGATGGCCGAGATGGCCACCAAGCCGGCGT
>CALKTZ010001157.1 GCA_937997355.1 uncultured Planctomycetales bacterium
TCCAGCGGCGATCGGATCGGCAGCGGGACGCCGTCGCAGCGGATCACCGAGCCATTGCCGGTCAGGAATGGATTCCCCGACGAGATGCGGACGGTCGGCTCGAACGGATACGTCAGGGTTGCGGGGGCGATCACGATCGAGGGGATCGCTTTCAGGTGATCGATCGCGGCGATGGGAAAGTCCACCGGGAGCGGGTCGGCGACCACGATCGCCAGGTCCGCCTCGCCCCGGGCGAGCCGATCGGCGGCCGACGTGACCCCGGGAATTGATTGGGGTATCCCCTGCCCCAGATCGACGGCGTTCGGAAACCCGGTCTGCCAGCTGAGGACCGCCTCCGCCCCCGGGCGATTCCCCGGCCCCCCCAGCGGAAGGATGACCCAGTGCGCGAACTGGTTGAGCTCTCGGACGAAATTCGTCATCGCCTCGAATGCGGCCAGGCTCCGCGCGGTTTTTCCCGGCCCGAAGATGGGCTCGCCGAAGATCGCGCCGTATTCGGCCGTCTTGAGCCGCTCAACCAGGCCCGCCAATTCATCCAGGGACCGGCCGGTCAACGCCTGAACACGGTCGGGATCGAGCGATTTCCCCAGCAGGATCGATCGAAGGACCCAAAGCGTTTCGAGTTCCCAGTCTCCGGCGATCGGCAGGAAGTGGTCGGCTCGCTCGGATGTCGCGGTCGGGGCTTCATCGACGACCAGGATCATCCGGTCGGCCCGCCCGTTGGGCCGGAAGCGGCCAACGGCATCGATCGAATAACGCTCGGCATGCCGGGGGTGCGTCGCGATCGGGTCGACGCCCCAGAACACGATGACATCGGCCCGCGCCTTCACCTCGCCCAGCGTCGCGGTGACCCTCCCCTGGCGCTGGAAGGCATGGATCGAACGGGCCGATTGTCGCGAGGCCCCGGAATCGATCGTCGCGCCGATCGCATCGGCCAGTTCCACCGCGACGCGGATCGTCTCGATCGTGGTTTGCGTCAGGCCGAGGAGGACCGGCGCCCGGGCATCTCGCAGGAGTTCGGCCGATCTGCGGACCGCATCGGGAAGACTCGAAGCGTTCCCTTCGATACGGCAAGGAGAAGAAACAGAGGCGTTCTGATCGGCGATGGACTCGACCTGGAACCATCGCGAGCCGATGGGGCAGGCATTTCGGCTCTCCCGGATCCGCCCGCCGTCCAGGACCAGCACGATGTCGTCGCACAGGCAGCCGCAGGCCGCGCAGACGGACACCGGCGGCGAGTTGGACTCGGCGGAAGATCCCTCGGAGGGTGGGTCGGCCGAAGGACCATGGGATTGGGACATCGTCGAGTCGCGGTCGAGGAGAGCGGCAAGACCGAGGCGCAATTGGCCTTACAAATGTCTTCGGCCATCGAGAGGCCGATTCTGACAGACCCGATCGCCGAAATCAAGCCGACGCCATGGCGGCTTCATCCGCCCCTCGGCATTCGCCGAAAGGGAATTCACGATTCATTCAATCCCCGCGTCAAGTCGTTCAAATCCTGCGGGAAGATGCCGTGGCCGGTCAGGAACGCTCGTTCTTCCTCGTTCAATCGTGGCGAGAGGCCAACAAGCTGCTTCGTCCAGCTTCGATATCTGGGCATCGTCTGGAGGAATCGCTCAACATGCTGCTTGAAGCTGTTGACGTCGGTCATGAGTTTCCTGGAGGACCGTTTGCAGGAGCCGAAGCGGATGGATTCGGTCATTTCATTGAAGGCCACCAGATCGATCTCGGTGTCGGCCTTGTCCCAGTACCCTTGCACTCGATGAGTGATCGGAAAATCTCCGACCCCTTTGCGACTTCGCTCCTCGTAAAGCTGGCCGACCAGCTTTTCCAACGAACCCCCTTCGACATCCGCGAGCCGCTGATCGGCTTCATCGACGAGATCATCGAGCGGGCGGAATGCGATCGCGGAGACGGGATTGGCCAATGCCGCCAGCCACGATCGGAGGAAATTATCCGTGACATAATAGCGACTACGCTTCGCCTCCGGCTTGGCAAACACCGGCAGCTTGCGTTCGATCAGCCCGAATCGCTCGATCAGGACTTTCAAATAGCCGCCGACCTGCGCATCGGCGGCTCCACTCGCCTCTCGAATTGCATGCACGAGTTCCTTGTGCGTTCGCCCCGGATTGCGCGCCACGAATTTCAAGACGACATCATATCGGCCTCGCAGCTCGCGAAGAAACCAGTTCTCGGCCTCCGACCGCAATGGCGATGAGCTTTCGAAGAAGGTACGGCGCAGCAATGCCTTGCGTCCGGAGGCGAGCACATCTTGCTCGTAACAATCGCGGTAGAATTTGGGAACGCCTTCGAAAAGATTCCAGAGGAATAGTAGCCGCTCCGGGGTCGGTTCCGCATGATCCTTGAGGATCGC
>CALKTZ010001158.1 GCA_937997355.1 uncultured Planctomycetales bacterium
CGATGCAATCGGGCTCTGCGGCGTTCGGCGGCCGGTGATGATTGTAGAGTGTGTTCAAATAATTACCATCCCACCACGCCGCCCCTTTATTCAGGAGCCAGCCGTTGCCCGCCAGGGCGCATGCTTCATCCGTCAGCGGCCCCGCCGTCACCCTCGCGAATGCTCGCGCGATCGGCTGTGGAATCGGCGTGGGGGTTGTCTGCGTGTAGGGGCCGGCAATCCCCAGCAGTTGCTCCGTCGCCGCCGCGGTCTGGCTCGTCCCATCGGCGATCCCGGCGATCGAGATCGACGGCCCCAGAATGAAGGTGCCGTTGGCGCCTGTCGCCTCGCCGCCGTTGGAGCCGTCCCCCGCGCAGAATGCGTAGCTCGTCGGCCCGGAATCCTCGGAAAGGGCCGGGGCCGGATCGCTCGGGCAGAGGAATTCCGAGATCCGGGTCGTCATCGCCGTGGAGTTCTGCGGATAGAAAGGCCAGAACGCCGAGGCCGGCCCCGTGGGACGGTAGGCGAGCGGGAATTGAAAATTCAGCGAGTTCGCCAGATTCGACTGTTCAAGATAGGGAATCAATTGCGCCAGCGCCGACCAGCGATATTGCAGCGGCGACGTGGTCGGCGGGACGGCCCCGGTCGGATAGAGGAACCCCACCGGGAAGCCCCCGACCGTCGAGTGGTAGTTGTGGAGTGCGATCCCGATCTGCTTCAGGTTGTTCACGCAATGGAGCCGACGGGCCGCCTCGCGGGCGGCCTGGACGGCCGGCAGCAGCAGCCCGATCAGCACGGCAATGATCGCGACGACCACCAGAAGCTCAATCAGGGTGAAGCCGCGTTTCGGCCTCACCGATCGTTTTCCGCCGACATCGAGCCGATCAGGCGCCGCCGACATAAGTCACCCGCCAGACGGTCCCGGAACCATCATCCGTGACCAGGAGAGAACCGTCCTTCGCCACCGTGACGCCGACCGGGCGTCCCCAAACATCCCCCTCCTTGGTCACGAATCCGACCAGGAAATCCTCGTACTCGCCGGTCGCCTTCCCATCCTTCAGGGGGATCCGCACCACCTTGTAGCCGGTCCTCCGGGCGCGATTCCACGAGCCGTGCTCGGCGGCGAAGGCATCATTCCGATATTCCGCCGGGAACGATGCCCCCGTGTAGAAGGTCATGCAGAGGGAGGCGGAGTGGGACTGGAGCAGGACGTCCGGGACGATCACCTTGCCTTTCAACTCGGGATGCTTCCCCGAGTGTCGGGGATCTTGATTCCCGCCGATGTAATACCAGGGCCAGCCGTAGAATCCCCCCTCCTCGACGTGAGTGACGTAGTCGGGCACCAGATGATCTCCGAGGGCGTCCCGCTCGTTCACCGAGGTCCAAAGTTGCCCGGTGGTCGGGTGGATCGCGATCCCGACCGGGTTGCGAATCCCCGAGGCGTAGGTTTTCTCATTCTTGCCGAGGGGGTCGAAAACCAGGATGTCCGCGCGGCGAGTTTCATCATCCCTGGCGTTCTCCTGGGCATTGCTCTTCGAACCGACCGAGACGAACATCCGCTTGCCGTCGGGCGAGAAGACGATGTCGCGGGTCCAGTGGCCGCCGCCGGTGAGCCGTCCGCCGCCGGGGATATTGGAGACGATCATCTCCGGCTCGCCGCCCGCCTTGGTGTCGCCGTCCTTGTACGGGAAGCGGACGACGGAATCGGTGTTGGCAACGTAAAGGTGAGTGGGGTCCCCTTTGGGGGGATAGAACGCGATCCCGAACGGCTGGCTCAGGCCCGTGGCGTAGTCGGCCGTC
Organism: uncultured Planctomycetales bacterium; assembly: GCA_937997355.1. GTDB lineage: Bacteria > Planctomycetota > Planctomycetia > Isosphaerales > Isosphaeraceae > CALKTZ01. The sequence continues at coordinate 1,780 of CALKTZ010001158.1, forward strand.
AGCTCGGGCTTCCCGTCGCCATCCGCATCCCGAAGGACCTTGAGGTGTCCGGAACCGCTGTCCGCGATGAAGAAATCGCCGTTCGGCGCAGTCACGATCTTCCGAGGATTTTTCAGTCCCGTGGCGAACTCGGTCACCTTGAAGCCCTTGGGGGCAATCGGCCAGGCACCTTCCGGCCGTTTCACCACCCTGGGCATATTCCGGACCGACTTGGTCTCATAAGGCTCCGCCAGATCGGCCATGGTGATCTTCCGGCGGACTCCCGGAGCATCGGTCGTCCAGTCGCCGAGCGCATCCTTGCCGAGCAATGTCTGGAGAGAGTTCGGGGCCTTCTCCGCGGCCTGGGCATCGGGATTGCCGGCGACTCCCGCCAACAGGATCGAAAACGTCAACAACGCGCGACGCGGTGGCTTCCTCATCGATTCAATCCTCGAAGTATGCAATTCGTCGTCGACGCCCGGACGCCGATCGGATGTTCAAGAATAATTGAAGACCCGATGGCGACGCCAGTGGGCGCAGCGACTTGCGTCGAGGATCATCTCGGTTCGAATTCGCTCAAACCCGAACCGGGGCAGCCCGACGGCTCAAGCCGAGGGAAGCGGTTCGGGATTCCGTCCAGATCGCCAGAGTTCGAATCCAAGCCAAAGGTAGAGGACCAAGCCGGAGATCATCACGTTTCCGTACGCTTGCGCCCCGCGGAGCATCGGGATCGCCAGGGCGAGGATCGCGATCGAGAACCCGCAGCAGAGCAGTCGGGCTCGCCGTTCGGGTGAGCCGGCAGGTGCCCCCATGGCCAAGCTCATGACCACGGAAAGTGGGAACATCAGCCAGGCGTAGGAATAGTTGAACGAGAGGGGGGTGAAGAACAGAATCAGGATGCAAAGCATGGCGAATTCGATCCCGTCCGTGAGATGGGTCCGCCGGCTCGACTTCGGCATTACACCGATGTAAAAGAGGCAGAGCGCCAGGCTGACCCCCGCGATGATCCGGTTGACGGTCTTGAAATCGAGGTCGGCGATATTGACCTTCCAGCTCAGATCCGCCTCGCCGTCGGCGGGGATCGACCGCAGCATGCGATTGCCCAGTGCCATGATGGATTGGTTCTTGAAGCTGTAGCAACGATCGGGACGCTGGGCGATCCCGTCCTCGTCGTACTTCAGCACCATCCCCCTGGTCCAGGTTTCCAGGTCGGTCCAGGTGCGAACCGGGCCGCGGAACGGCAAGGGAAGGACCAGCAGCAGCCCGACGAGGATCACGAGCGTCGCGATCGTGGCCTTCCAATGGCGTCGATAGACCAGATAGCCGACGGCGAGGATGGGAAACGCCTTGATCCCCGCGCCGATCGCGATCAGCGCGCCGGCCGACCAGTCGCGGCCCAGGCGGAGGCAGGCAAACGCCCCGAGCATGAGCGCCAGCAGCAAGACGCTGGGCTGCCCGAGCAGATACGTATCGTGAATGAACGGCAGGACGGCGGCCGTCGGCACGATGTAGATCAGCGGGCTCTTGGGCAAGGGTCTTCCCGTCACCAGATAGACCGACAACAGGATGCAGGCGAGCCAGGCGGCCGAGTTGATGAGAACCAGGCCGATCACGAACGCCTTCTCTCCCACCAGGCTGCCGATGGCGAGCATCGACGCGCAAGACGGGGGATACATGAAGGGGAAGAGCTTGCCCGGTTCCGTCGGGTAGATCTCACCGCCATCCAGGACGATCCGACCGATGCTGTACCAGAGGGGATAATCCTTCTTCATCCCGGTCCGGAACGTGTTGACGATCGGGGCCACGGAGAAGGCGATCATCAGGATGATCAGGCCGATCGTCATCTGCGCCTGGGCCGACGGCGATTCACGTCTCGGGCTCCCCTCGCCAATCACACCGTCGACGGTCGCCATCGTGGTTCCCTCCCGGAACGGCCGAAGATCATCCTGATCGCCGGATGGCATCGGGCCGCGACACGGAGCGCGGCGCCGACGCCAATCCCTGGCCGCACACTTTATGAGCGAGCCCCGAACGTGGGAAGCCCAATCCCAGGGAGATTCCGATCGCATCCTCCCTGCCGTTCAACGCCTGTGCTTCCGGGATTCCTGCAACTCGTCGTCCCCGGCCGGTTGAGGAGGCGTCGTCGGGGTCTTCGACGATTTCGTCTTGGAAACCTCAGCCGGCTTGAGGAGTTCCGCCATCTGGATGGCCAGGCTCTGAAAATCGCGCGGATTGGTGGGGGCGAATGCCAGGTTGACACCTTCCGGATCGTGCTCCGCGCGAGGGTCGAGGGGCATGCATACCTGGTGGGTATGGAGGTTGAAGGCTCCGAAGAGGACTTCGATCTCCCACTTGCCGGCCCGCTCCACTTCCTGGCGGAGATCGAAGGCGGCCTGTGCGGCATTGAGGCACACCGCGCTATTGATGAGCGCCTCGCGATAGCCGGGCATCAAGCGGGCATCCGGCCCCCAGACCTCCTTGAACCCATTCGCAGCCTCGCGGACGGCGACGAAAATCCGCTGGGTGATCGACCGCAACATGGGAGAGATCGACTTCGACCAGAACTTCATCGGCATCAGGTAGGAGTCGACGGCGGCGGTGACGGCACCGCATCCGCTGTGCCCCAGCATCACGACCACCTTGACGCTGTCGCTCAGCGCGGTGAGGGCGAAGTCGATGCTCCCCATGCAGACGTCCCCCATGACGTTCCCCGCGACCCGGATCACGAACAGGTCGTTGAACCCCTGCCCGAAGAGCATCTCGGTCGGCACCCGAGCATCGGAGCAGCCGACGACGACCGCGAATGGCGCCTGCTTGGGGAGGCTGCCGTGCTGGCGGAGCATGCCGACCTCGAGCCCATTGCACTGCACGACATAGCGAGCCTCCCCGTGGGAAACGTCACTCGTGCGGCAACTCTCCATCCAGGTGGCGAACATCCGGTTGCCATCCTCAAGCGTCTTCTTGGCGGCCTCGGCGTCCGGCGGGGGGGGCTTGATGCTGGGGTTCTTCGGGTCGAATCGATAAATGTAATCAATAGTATTCATGAAATTCTCGAAGGCGGACCCGCTCGCGCAGGGTCGGAGAGTATGAAACGCCGCTCGGGCCGCTTCGGCCGCGAAGATGTTCCCTATCCATGGGATGATCATGATCGGCTTGACGGGCCGCCGCAAGAAGCATCACAATCGAGCCCCGACGCGGCAGATGTCGGCGAGGGCGGCCACGGGGGCCGCCCCGACCTCGAATTCAGCGGGCATCACCCCCGCGAATGCCGATCGACCGTCAAGCGGCCTTCCATGGATATTATCTATCGGTACGATCCCTATCGCACGATCAAACTACGACAATTCTCCGGGCCCGATGAGGCCGCGGGGGAGTTGAGCGACGGGCACGGCCGATACGCCCGGATCGTCGCCCGGATCCATGACGAGCTTGTCGGGGAGGCCCCTCCCGGGCAGATCGTGATCCCGAGCGATCCCCTCTCGCTCTCGTTCACGCGAACGACCGGCGCCGAGCCGATCCCGAGCGATGCGCGC
>CALKTZ010001159.1 GCA_937997355.1 uncultured Planctomycetales bacterium
CAGTCATTCGTTCGCCACGGTTTCGCCGCGGTCGACCTCGTCGACGACGAGCTGTCCAAGGATCACGTCCGCTACATGGTCGGAGGCCGAAGTGGACTCGCGCGGGACGAGCGGCTCTATCGATTCCAGTTTCCCGAGCGCCCCGGCGCGCTCATGCGATTTCTGTCGTCGATGCCCCCCAGCTGGAATATCAGCCTGTTCCACTACCGCAATCAAGGCGCGGACCACGGCCGAATCCTGGTCGGCATCCAGATCCCGCCGGATGAACGGGCCGAGTTCCAGAGCTTCGTCGAAGCCCTGGCCTATCCCTGCGTCGATGAGACGGAAAACCCGGCTTACCGACTCTTTCTGAGGTAAATTCTCGGATCAACGTGACAATTCAGACCTGAAGATCGTGCTCGCGGATCTTGTCAAAGAGCTGGCGGCGGCTGATGCCGAGTTTCTCGGCGGTCTTGGTTCGATTTCCACCGCAGGCGTTGAGAACACGTTGGATTTCGCGCCGTTCGACCAACGCCAGGAGTGCACGCAAGGGCAGAGACGAGGTTGTCGAATCGCCTCCGACCGTCGTCTCCAGGCCCGAATCCGCCGGTGCATCGGCGTCCAGATGTTCCGGCATGATGATACGGCCCCGGGAGGCGATCGCAGCACGGGCCAGAACGTTCTCCAACTGCCGGACATTCCCCGGCCAGGGGCGTTCCCGGATCGCCTGGAGTACCTCGGCGGATAAAGAAAGCACGCCCCAGCCATGCCTTCGCTCTACCCGGTGGAGGATATGTTCCGCCAGGAGCGGAATGTCTTCCGGGCGTTTTCGAAGCGGCGGAATTTCGATCCGGGCGACGTTGAGCCGATAGTAGAGATCCTCGCGAAATCGGCCCGCGGCAATTTCCTTGGCAAGGTCCCGGTGTGTTGCCGAGATGATTCGGGCATCGGTCCGAAGAACCTCTGTTCCGCCGACGCGCTCGAATTCCTTCTGCTGGAGCACGCGGAGGAGTTTGGCCTGGGCCGGGAGGGGCAACTCGCCGATCTCATCGAGGAAGATGCTCCCGCCGGCCGCCCGCTCGAAGCGGCCGGGTTTCATCCGATCGGCCCCGGTGAATGCCCCCCGCTCATGGCCGAATAGCTCACTCTCGATCAGGCCTTCGGGAAGTGCCCCGCAGTTGACCCGGATGAACGGCCCGGCCGATCTCGCGGAATGGCGGTGCAGGGCGGTGGCCACGAGCTCCTTGCCGGTCCCGCTCTCTCCCGTGACCAGGACCGGGGCATCGGTCGCGGCAGCCAGGCCGACGGCCTTGAAGACTCCCCGCATCGAAGGACTCTGGCCGATCAACTCGGGCTCGGCGTCGGCGAAATCGTCGGATCGCGCGGCCGACTCATCCCCCGCCCTCGCCCGCAATTCACGGACCTCGAACGCCAACGCGCGCTGATGGAGCGCCCGCTTGAGGGTCAGGAGAACCTCGTCGAGATCGAAGGGCTTGCTCAAATAGTCGTAGGCGCCGCGGCGCATCGCCTCGATGGCGGCGGACGAGCCGGCGTACGCCGTGATGACAATCACCGGGAGTTCGGTAAGCAATGATCCAACTTCCCGCAGGACTGCCAGTCCGTCCTTGCCGGGCATTTTGAGATCGAGGAGGACCGCATCGAGGTCTTCGGTTTGGATACAAGCCAGCGCCTGATCGCCGTCGGCCGCCTCGACGACCTGATATCTCTCGGCGGCGAGCAGCCGGGCCAGATTCCGCCGGATCGTCGAGTCATCATCGGCCACGAGGATCCTGGCGGGATGATCCGTCATGGGTTCGTCCCCTTGGTTTCAACCGCCGCTGAAGAGATCGGGAGAATGAGGGTGAATTCGGCTCCCGGGCCGTCTTTCCGATTCCGCGCAATCAACTCACCTCGATGCGCCAGGGCAATCTCGCGGGCGATGGCGAGTCCCAGGCCGGTCCCTTCGGGTTTGGTGGTGAAGAATGGCTCGAACATATGGCCGATGGCCTCGGATGCCAGGCCCGGCCCCGTGTCGCTCACCACGACGCTGACCGTCTGGCTCACCGAATCCTGACGAGTCGACAGCCGAATTGTCCCGCCGGATGTCATCGCCTGCAAGGCGTTACTCGTGAGATTGCGAAAGACCTGGAGTAATGCGGGCCGGGCGATCGTCACCCTCGGCAGACCGGGATCGAGATCGACTTCCAGGCGAATGTTACTTCCCTCGGCGGCCGGAGCCGCCAGCCGCGCGGCTTCGGCCACGACCGCGTTGAGATCTCCCGGCACGAAGTCCTGCGCATCGGCGCGGGAAAACTGGAGCAAGCGCGACACGATCCCTTCAAGACGATCGACCTCATGGATCAGCCCCGCCAGGGATTCGGCATCCCGTTCGAATCCGCGATCCCAAAGCTGGGCCGTCGAGCGGATTCCAGCAAGCGGATTCCGCACCTCGTGCGCGACCCCCGCGAGCAGCTTGCCCAGCGCGGCGAGCCGCTCGCTTCGGCGTAGCTCGGTCTGGAGCCGCTCTCGCTCGGCGGTCTGCCGACGCACCGTCTTGGCCAACCCCGCCGTGAAAGCGAATGAAAGGGCGATCCCCCCCAGGGCCAGCCCGGTCGCCAGGCGATATCCCTGTAATGAGCGATCCACGAAGAGCGGCTCGATCAGCCGCGTCATGACCCAACTCGCCCCCACAACCCGCCCCTCAAACTCCACCGGGGCCGTGCGGATGGCGACCGTCGTCGAGGGATGATCTCCTCCAAGCTCCGAGACCGAGAACAGGACCTGCCTCTTCCGAATCGCGGCATCCACCTGAATATCGATCAGGTCGGCCTCGAGAGGAGGAAGGCTTGATCTTCGGTGCTCCCCTCCCCAAACGCCGCCAACAGATTGCGGATCGGCAGTTCCCCGACTCGCTTCGGCCCCCCCTTTGGGACTGGCTGTGCCGAGAAACGATTTGAATCGGACCACGAGGAATCCCCCCTCGATTCCGTCAAACCGAGACAGGACGTTGTTAGCCCGTTCCGTGAGATCGCGATCGAGCATGTCGCGAGACTCGATATCGGGGAAATCGGGGAAACGACCGGCCTGGACGATCCGATCTCGTCCGCTTGCGGCGAGTCGATCCCCCGCGAGGTCGAGTAAATCCTTGGCCTCCGAACGTCGCCGTTCCCGTGCCACGACGGAGGCGCCCGTGATCCAAAGCACCAGCAGGGCCGCGAGGAAGAGGGCGGCGACCAATCCAACCTGGGCCGCAATCGGGATGTGAAGCTTTCTCGAAGGAAATGACATCATTCGCATGATCGCTGGGCTTCTGCGGGACGCTAGGCCTGACCTCTTCGATGACTGTTTCGCAAGAAACGCGCCGAGCTTGAACGCCTGTTCCACCGCCGTGGGCCGGTTCGCTGCGCAGGCCGTGAAGATTCTTGCCTAACCGAGCCCGCATGCAAAGGGAAGAGATGCGACCGTCCCCGAAAATCGAAGGAGTTGGGCAAGATCCCCCCGGGGGAGGCGGGGGAACTGTGCCCAATTCGACGGCGAGATCGCCATTTTCCCCGAATAAACCCGGGGTTTTGAAAATGGCATCGGCTGTGCGATGGGTCCCCGTCCAGCCGGCGAAGAACGAGGTCGCCGACGGAATGCGGCACAACAACGATCCATGCCATGAGGGTGAAAGCGAGGCGATCATGTGGAAACTATCAGCGATGGTCCTGACGGCCCTGGTCAGCCTGGGGCTGGCCAGCCTGTTACCGGCCCAGCCGCCGGACGATGACATCCCCCCGAAGGCCAAACACAAGGCAAAGGCGAAAGACGTGGCGAAGAAGAAAGGTGAGGAGCCAGGCCCCCGTGGCGATCTGACCAAAGCCTACGACCTGCTCCGTCGATTGCGGTCAGACGAGACGAGCGCCGGCCGTCCCGAAGAGCGAATCCGCGACTGGACCGAGCGGGCCACGAAATACTACCGAGATGGCCTCGCAGCCTTCGAAAACGGCGACGAATTCCTGGCCCATGAGTACGGGGCGGTCGCCCACGACCTGGCCCGCGCCGCCGACCATGCCCGCAACGCCGCCCTCTTCGACCGCCGAGACCCCGAGTTGAAGGCACCTCCCGCCGAGCCGGGGCCGGGCAATCTGAACGAACGGACCCGGCGTGACCTCCGCAGGGCCTATGACCGGATCTTGGAGATCGACGGCGATCAGAAGGCCGCGGGGGCCGATGTCTATCGCAAAGCGGCCCTCGACCTCTACGGCGCCGCACGGCGCGACGTCGAGGCCGGCCGTGAAGAACGAGGTGGAGAGCTTGCCCGATCGGCGGAGGCCATGACCCACGTCGTCGACCATCTCGGACACATCGCCGACGGCCCCCCCGAAAATCGAGAACCAGGCGGCCCTCGTGCCAAGGTCAAGAAGGGGGCGCCTCCTCCCCCTCCTGACGGCCCGGAGCCGAAGCGGAAACGCGAGGAACGCGCTGATTCTGATCTACCGCCGAAGCTGCCGCCGCGATAACACGGTAGCCGATCGGAAAATCAGAGATACCGTCAACAGGCATGCCGCCGAACGTTTGCTACTCCGACGGCATGCCTCAAATCGCCCCGAAAAGGCCATCCAAACGTGTCACACGCATCCCAATCGATCCCCGTGGTTTCAACGATCTTCGGCCTGACCTATCTCGCCCTGGCGATCGGCAAAGTCCCCGGACTTCGAACCGATCGAGCCGGCATCGCGATGATCGGGGCTGTTGCGATGCTCGCCGGCGGCGTTGTTTCCATGCGCGACGCGGCCCGATCCGTCGATTATGAAACGATCGTCCTCCTCTTCGGCATGATGGTGGTGGTGGCCCATCTTCAGCTCGCGGGCTTCTTCAGCCTGGTGACCGACCGAATCGCGGCCCATTTTTCACGGCCATTGGCATTGCTCGCGGTGATCATCAGCCTCTCGGGCATCCTGTCGGCATTTCTGGTCAACGACGTGGTGTGCGTCGCCTTGACGCCGCTGGTCCTCCGGCTTTGCGAACGATTGAGGCGTAACCCGATCCCCTATCTCGTTGGACTTGCAACCGCATCGAACGTCGGCTCCGTGGCGACGATTACCGGCAATCCGCAGAACATCATCATCGGATCGCTTTCCCAGATTTCCTATCTGCGATTCGCCGCGCGACTAACCCCGGTTGCGGCGATGGGACTGCTTCTGGATTTCGCAGTCGTGGCCCTCGTCTACCGGAAATCGCTCTTCGCGAGGAGACCGTCACCCCCGTCAATCCCCGATGAAAACGAGCCACGAATCAGGATCCACAGGGGATTGATGATTAAAAGCATCCTGGTGACCCTGACGACAGTCGCCCTCTTCTTCGCGGGACAGCCGATCGCACTGGTGGCACTGGTTGCCGCGGCGATCCTCATGCTCGACAGGATCCGCCCCAGGAAGGTGTTCGATTCGGTCGATTGGCCGCTGCTGGTCATGTTCTCGGGCCTGTTCGTCGTGGTGCATGCCTTCGAGACCAACGTTGTTCGAACCTGGAACCTGGAGCGTCAACAAACCCTGCTCAATTCGCCCGTGGTGCTCGTGAGCGGCCTCTCCGTGTTGCTCTCGAACCTGGTGTCGAACGTCCCGGCGGTCCTCTTGTTCAAACCCCTGATGGAAGTCATGCCCCAGAAGGAACAGGCCTGGCTGGCCCTGGCGATGTCGAGCACGTTGGCAGGAAACCTCACGGTGCTGGGCTCGGTCGCCAATCTCATCGTCGTCGAGAGTGCTCGGCGATCGGGAACGGAATTGAGCTTCCTGGAATACCTCAAGGTCGGAATCCCGCTGACGCTGCTGACACTTCTCGTTGGCATCGCCTGGCTGACCTTCACTTATTATTGATGTGAGCTGAACTTCGATGTCGAACCGAGATGATTGCCAAATTGATTCCGAGAAGTCCGCGCCGTCGCCGACCAGCCTCAAGGCCCTCGACAGCTTGAATTTCTTCCTGGCGGACGTCCGCGACGGCATGGGTCCATTCCTCGGTACATTCCTGCGAGAGCAGCAGCACTGGGATGCGGGGCGTGTCGGCATCGCCTTGGCGGCGGCGCAAATCGGCACCGTCCTGGCCCAGACCCCCGCCGGCGGGTTGATCGATAGGATCCGCCGGAAGCGACTGGCGGTCGGGATCGCCGCCGCGATCGTCGCGGTGGGCTGCATCATGCTCTACCTTGTCCCGACTCTCGCTGTCGTGATCGTGGCCCAGGCCGCCGTCGGCGCGGCCGCGGCAATCTTCCCGCCGGCGATCGCGGCATTGACGCTCGGGTTGGTCGGCCGCGCCATGATGCCCAGGCAGACGGGCCGGAATGAAGCCTTCAACCACGGCGGCAATGTGATCGCGGCGGCCCTCGCCGGGGGCGCAACCTATTTGCTCGGTTATGGCGGGATGTTTGCGATGGTCGCGGGG
>CALKTZ010001160.1 GCA_937997355.1 uncultured Planctomycetales bacterium
TCATCGAAAAATCCGGAGATCGAGTCCGGCTCATCTATGCGCTCCCCGGCGGAGAGACGCCGACGGAGTTCAAAACCAAGGAGAAACAACTCATGTTCGAAATGAAGAACACAAGCAAGAAGAAATAACCTACTCATTCTTATTGATGAGGCCATATTCAATCGTACTAATCCGCGACCAGGGAAGGTTGCGGGTCCGCTTTCCTTCCTCGCCGGCCGACCTGGACATCCGATCGATCGGGTTTATTGTTCCGATCGGCTCCGGCCCCATTAATTCTCGTTAATCCGACTATGGCATGATCGTTGAAAACACCAATGAGAGCAGCCCGCCAAGCCAGGGCATGACGGCCAGGACCAGGAGGATCGCGCCGGAGACATGCTTCAACGAGGGGAGGAGCCTGACGACCGCGAGATCGAGGAGTAACCAGACTGTGCCCACCAGAGTGAAAAACGCCAAAAATAGCGACAGCAGGAAGGCGGGCAAGCCCCGGGGCCTGAGGGCGAGAGCCACGAGGATCAACGGGACGAATGCGACCACGTTGACCAACAGGATGCGGATTGCCCATCGCCGACACGACTCGGCTTCAGACATGAAGCCTCGATCCGGCCGTTGCGACACGGTCGCCTCAATTAACAATCCCGCGCTCTCGGCACCGAGCGCCTGCCGTGCCTCTTCAATCAGCCCCTTTTGCGCGTCGGCGAAAGCGGCCCTGTCATGCGGATCGCGGAAAGGTGCCGCGAGCGCGGCCGCGGCTTCCAGGGCGCGTCGGTAGTCATCTCGGGGGTCGGCACCGCTCGACGAAGCGAGGCGGGCCAGTGCACGATAGGCAAGCAGGTCTCTCACGTCCGACGGATAGCTCCGCCGCGCGGTCGCGTAGCGGCCGCGTAACGAGGAGGCCGTGGCCGGATCTCCTACGACGCACGCGGCGCGGAGATGTCCCACCAGAGCCGACATGCCGATTTCCGGGTGAGTTCGGTCCATGGGATCTCGTGACAATCCCTCGAACGCCTCCAGAGCTTCCCCTTGTCTGCCTTCGCCGAGGAGCAAGCTAGCTCGCAGCAGGGCGAGCAGATCATGCCCTTCCGAACCGGCCGGCTCGCCCGAATTCTCCGCCCGTGTCAACGCGTCGCTCGCTTCAGTGAGTTCGCCCTTAGCAAGGGCCAGGTTGGCCCGCGTGATCTCCTCCAGCCAGTCGATGTAGGGATGTGCGGCGTCGATGGCGAGCGCCTCGCTGAAGCACGACTCAGCTTTTGTCGAGGAGCCCAGGTCGATCCACGAGAGAGTGGCACTGAGCGTGTAGATGCGTTCCATCCGCCGATCGTCGACCGCTTGCCAGAGCCGGCGGCATCCTTGGGCGGTCTGGATGACATCAGCCGGCGGCGGCATGAACGAGCCGGTGCGGAGAATTTCCAGCAGGAGCCGGCCGTCGCTACGCAGGATCGCTCCGCCCACGCGATAACGCACGGGTAGCAAGCTGATCGTCGCGATCAGGGCGTTGATGGTGGCAGACACTCTGAAAAAGGTCGCCGGCCGGCCGGTTGGCAGACACAGAGCCACGGAGAGCGACCCGGCTGCGAAAAACGCGTTGGCAACAATCCCTCCGGACATGAACGCCGCCAGGATTCGCCTGTTGGGATAAAGGCGAGGTAGGAAGGCGAAAGTGATCCCCTGAAATGGTTGAATGAGCCCCAGATAGAGCCTCGTGCGGCCTATCGGCAGGACGAAAAAGGGCCCGGCGGTGCCGAGGCCCACCGAGGTGACCACGAAACCCGATGCCCTGCCGATGAAGGCGTGGCCGGCCTCGTGGACGATCACACACAGGTAGAGTGCAGCCAACACAAAAAAGGAGAACAGGAATGGCTCTTCCACGCGATTCCCCACGGGTAAGTGTCGGACGCAATCAAGTTATCCCATGAAAGGGAGTCTTTTGACATGTCGCGTCGGGGCATGCCCGGGCTATCTATCCGCTCGGGAATTTGACCGATCTGAAGCGGCCCCGGCGAACCGTGACGTCCTGATGGGCAGCGAGGATACAAAGTCGCCGGGACCGATCGGTGGAGATCTGTTACGATTTGGGGATGAGGAACAACTGCAAGCTCAGGATGCGCCAGGTGTCTCCATCCTGCTTGCGCACCTGGACGAAGGAGTAAGCGTCTCCCTGATCCTCCACCAGTTCGAAGGTGCCGTGGATCACGAGCAGGTCGGGAGCGATTCGCTTGGCGTATTCCACGCGATTGCGCGGCTTGATCGGTTCATTCAGGGTCTTGTAGAGATCGGCGTACATCTCCTTGATGGCCGGCCGACCCTCTCGGATATCGACCTTGTAATGCGGCGAATCATTCTCCTTGGTCAAGGCGACGACGCGGGCGTCCTCGGTGTAGGTCTGCGCCATCGCGGCGGCGTCCTTGTTGGCGAACAGGGCCGCCCCCTTGTCGAGGATCTTCTGCGCGAGTTGCTTGGGATCGTCGTCCTGGCCGAATGCGGCGACGGGTCCGAGCAGGAGGAGTCCGACGAACACGGAGACTCTCATGGATCGTTCTCCCGGGGGTGTTGAGGAAGAGGGCTCAACCGAAGCTGGGTCGCACGTCAACCTTCACCATACCCTGCGTTCGATCAGCCCGGTAGCCAGCCCGCGATCAGCCGGGTGACGCGGTCGGCGGCATCCTGCTGGACGAAATGCCCGGCGTCCGGGATCGTGACGAGGGTGAATTCGGCGTCGATCCACTTCCATGTCTCGTTGAGCGCGCCGGGAAGGAGCGCGACATCCTTGAGGCCGTGGATCATGAGGACCGGGCATTTGACCTGCGGATAATCGCGCCCGGCTTGTTCCTTGTAGGGCTCGCGGGGATAGTTGGCCTTGTAATAGTTGAGCATCCCCTCGATCGACGATCGCTTGAACGCCTCGACATACACCGAGCGGGCTTCGTCGTCCTTCACCCAGAAGGCGAGCATGACCGGCAAAAGCTTCTTGGCGGCGTCCGGCTGCTGGAAGTTGCGGGCATACTGGCTGGCCTTCTGCTGATCGGGGTTGTTCGCCAGCTCGCGCATCAGGCCTCGCGGGTGGGGCAGGTTGAGGATCACGAGCCGTTCGACCAGTTCCGGGCGGGTCATGGCGAGGGTCCAGGCGACCATGCCCCCCCAGTCGTGGCCGACGATCGTGGCCCTGTCTCGCTTGAAATGCTTGATGACCGCCGCGACATCCCCCACCAGCCTGTCGAGCCCATAGTTCTCAACCCCCTCGGGCTTGTCGCTCAGGTTGTAGCCTCGCTGGTCGATGGCCACCACCTGGTAGCGTTTGGAAAGCTCGGGGATTTGCGCTCGCCAGGTGTACCAGAAGTCGGGGAAGCCGTGGATCATCACGAGCAGCGGCCCCTTGCCCGCGGTCACGTAGTGGATCTTCACGCCCCCCGAATCGGCGAACCCGCTCTCGCCGAGCTTCTCGGGCTCGGCCGCGACCGCCGTCCCACGGCCCGCGACCACGAAGACGAGCGACAACGACAGGGCGAACAAGCGTCTCGACATTTCGAGGAACTCCGGGTTGGTGTGATCGAATCGATCACAAAGGCCGCCATCACCGTGCCGTGGATTTCGCCAACGAATCATGATGTCGTTTCAGAACATTCAAAGTTTTGCGACGCCTTGATTTCACTACCTCGTCCAGATGGCTGCCGGGCACTTGCTTGGTGCCGCTCGGGTAATAGGTCTCGACGGACTGCATGAGTTCAAGGATTTCGGCCTCCCGATTCGCGGCCGGAGCCTTACTTTCCAGGAAATCGAAGTATTCGACCTGCTCCCTGGCAAAAGCAATATGGATGCGGCAAGAGAACATCATGCAAGCCTGATAGATGACGACTGCCGTCAAGGCCGCAACGATGATCACTGCAAAAACATTTTTATTGATAATTTCTCTATTATTAACCATTGATAGACCCGACCAAAGCGAAATACAAAATCCTCATCGCCGGGTTGTCAGCCAACGTGCGAGCGGACCTCGGCTTTGAGTACGTTTCTCGATTCATTCCCTGGCAAAGTGCGCGCGAGCAAGCCGCTGAAATTCGGTCCGGATGTCGTTCCCATGATAGAAGAAGATCCAGCCGCGGACATTCCGGGACTCCCCCGGAGGGCAATCGGCCACTTGCGGGTCGGAGTGCAAGCACGGGCAAGGGGGATTTCCCCAGGCCCGCCGGCAGTTTTCCCATGCGGCGATCACCCAGCGATCCCCGTTCGCATCATGCGCGGCGGAAAAAGGAGGAGAAAACACCTTGTTATCGTTCGTGCGCCCGGCGAACCCATTCAGCGACCTGAGCATCACGCACATTTGCACATCGATGCCTCGAATGAGATCGGCCGAACCGTTCGAGATTTGAAACTCCATGGCGATTCCGGAACCGAAGGGCTCGGCCCGGGTGGTCATGCTCACCTTGTTCGGGAGAATGCGCGTCAGTTCGAGCCCTCCACCCGCGGTCCTGCGCCACTCCTGGGGTGGGAGGGTCACACCTTGCTCATCCCACAGGGTAGGGATGTGGGTATGCGCCAGATAGAGGAGCTTTCGCTCTCCTTTGTTGGTTTTATGCCATACCGCTTCGGGGAGATCGACCACGGCATAGCCGCCGTCCGCCCACGGGGGGAACACGCTCACCTTGGTCTCGCGTTGCGGAAAGATGGCTCCGTCCAGGAATCCGATGCGCGGATGACGCCCCCCCGGATAGGGCAGGAGGGTCGGCCTCACCCCGACGCTCTCCGGGTCGATCTTGAGCCGTTTCACCTCGATGGCTACGTCTGCCGCGGACAATCCGACTGCGATGCCGGCCTCTTCGCGTGAGTAGCCATGAAATACGAGCATCGACGCCAGCCAGGTCTTCAGCTCGTCCGCCGTTGTGGGCTTCCGTTCATTCGACCAGGCTTCCCCGGCGGCGAGCCGCTTCTTGCGAGCTTCGATCACACCCCAGGGATTTTTGGGCTCGACCGTGGGATCGACATAGCGGGCCAGGTCGCGCATCGCGATCACCTTGAAACCGTGCTCGGCAAGGTAGCGGACGTACGATTCGAAGAGAGGTTTGGGAGTATTCACCCAGGAATGCGCAGTATCGGGGACGCCGTGCAACTGGATCACGGCGATCTTACCCCCCTTCGCCTGACCAACGGCGCGTTTGAAGTCTTCCAGGGTCCAGGCGGGGCGGGCATCGCCGGCGGAGGGGATGAGCAGCGAATGGTCGAGCCCCGGCTCATAGGCGAAGCCCTGGCCCTTGTCGTAAGAGTACTCCGGCGCCCCCCCTCGTCGCGCGAACTTGATCCCCTGCCGGCGCAGGATCGGCAGCACCTCCCTGTCGAGTGCATTGCCCGGATAGGCGAATGAGATCGGCCTGGGAATCCCGTGCTCGGCGCATCGGGCGTCGATCGCTTCGAGCTGGGCGATCGTCCCGGGGATGTCCTTGCTGCTGGGGGCCTTGTGATCTTTCGTATGGTTGCCGATCTCGAAGCCGTCGCGATGGAGCCGGGCGATCTCGTCCCACGTCATGTAGTCCCGCTTGTTCGAGACCATGTCGAAGCCTTCGGTCACGAAGAACGTCGCGCTGAAGCCATGCTTCTTGAGGAGAGGCGCGACGAACTCCGCGTGGGAACGGCTGGCGTCGTCGAAGGTCAGCACCACCAGCTTGTCGGGGATCGGCTCGACCGCCTCAACCCGAGCACCCCCCAACAATGCGAAAAACAAAGCCAATGCGAGCGGTCGCATGATCGGCCCCTTGAAGCAGCAAGACAAACCGGAGGAACATCAATCCCAGGCCAGCATACGCGACCCGATCGCCCGAACGTAGCGCCCGCCGCCGAGGACCGGCTCGACATGAAGGCAAAACTCCCGGCCGTTGATCGCCCTTCGCCGCTCTGCTAAGAGGGAAGGTGACACTCCGGGATTCAGCTCGACGCTTTGCGGAAATCGGGGCCGATGCACGACTCTTCGACTCTGCCAATCGAACGAACCTGCCTTGTATTCGCGTTGCTCGCGGTATTCGGCATCATCCGAGGCGAGGCGAGGGGCGGCGAGAATCCGCCGTCGGCAATCGTGCCGTCCTTCCATCCCCCGGCCGAATTCGTGGGGGATCTGGGACCGTACCGTTCGCTCCTGAAGTTCGAGGACGGGCGGATCGTGCGCGGTGCCGAAGATTGGCCGGCGAGGCGGAAGGAGATCGTGGCAGCATGGCGGAAGCGGATCGGATCGCCTCCCCCATTGATCGCGCGGCCGAAGGTCGAGCAATTGGGGGAAGAACGACAAGATGGCTACACCCGGCGCAAGCTCACGGTCGAAGTGGCCTCGGATCGAACGACTCCCGGCTACCTGCTGATCCCGGATGGCGAGGGGCCATTCCCGGCCTTGCTGGTGGTCTTCTACGAGCCCGAGACGGCCG
>CALKTZ010001161.1 GCA_937997355.1 uncultured Planctomycetales bacterium
CGGCGTTGATTGCCTACCTGATGCAGCAGGTCTACGCCGATCTGGCGACCCTGGGGCGTGATAGCTCCGCCTGGCCGATGTTCGGGGTTTCTTTCTTGTTTACGATCGCCTATGCGTTCAGCATCACCCGCTACAAGCTGATGCAGGTCGAGGAGATCCTCAATCGGGGGGCTATTTACTTCCTCTTCAGCGTTGCCGCCGGCCTGTTCTATTCGGCGGTGCTCCTGGTCTGCGGGAAGTTGATCGGGGACCAGATCTCGGCGACGAATTCGACTTCGCGGGGGGCCGTCGTCGCGGCGATGACGGTGATCCTGGTCCTGATCCTCTCGGAGATTGCGCGGAATCGATTCCAAACGGTCATCCAGCGCCGTTTCTTCCGGGAGAAGTACAAGTTCGACCAGGCGATGCAGAAGATGCGGCTCGCCGTCGGGAGCCTGGTGGACCGGATGACGCTGGGCCGTCGCCTCCTGGAAGCGGCGGCCGAGGTGTTGCGGCTCGAGTGGGGGGCGCTCTATCTGGCCGACGGGGCGGGGGGGGCGTTCCAGCTTGTGGCGAGCCACGGCCCGACGCCCGACGAGCAGACGATTCAACCGAACAATCCGCTCGTCGTCCGCCTCAGGAGCATGCCCTCGACGAAGGTCTCTCACACGTTGACGATCGGGGGGACTTCCGATCAAGCCACCGATGCGATGATCGCGCTTGGTGGCGAGGCCGCCGCCGCGCTGGGGGGGGACGGCAATCTCGCCGGCCTGCTCGTCCTCGGTCCCAAGCGGAGCGGCATGCCTTATGAAGACGAGGAAATGGCCTTCCTCGGGGCCCTGGGCTCGGTCGCCACGCTGGCGCTCCACTCGGCGGATATCCAGCAGACGCTGGAATCTCTCAATCAGGATCTCCGGGATAAGGTCGAGAAGATCGCCGAGCAGCAGCGACGAATTCTCGTGTTGCAGGATCAACTGATGGTCCGTGCCGAGCGAGAACGGAATCGCGAGCAGGAGCGGGACCATCCGGCCCAACTTCCCGCACCGAATTCGGAATCGAGTTTGGATCCGGGAGTCTTTGACGAAGAGGCGAATGCTCCCGCCGAGCCGGACCCCTTCGACCCGATCAAGGGTTCGAGCCGGGCGGTCCGGCGGATGATCTCGATCGCTCGGAAGGTGGCGGGCAGCTCGTCGGCGGTCTTCATCCACGGAGAAAGCGGCACCGGCAAGGAACTCCTCGCGGCCGCGATCCACGCGACCAGCCCTCGGGCGTCCCGCCCGTTCGTGAAGGTCCACTGCGCGGCGCTGTCGCAAAATTTGCTGGAGAGCGAGCTATTCGGTCACGTCAAGGGAGCCTTCACGGGGGCCGATCGAGACCGGATCGGGCGATTTGAACAGGCGAACGGAGGCACGCTCTTTCTGGATGAAATCGGCGACATCAACCTGGAAACCCAGACAAAGC
>CALKTZ010001162.1 GCA_937997355.1 uncultured Planctomycetales bacterium
CCGCGGACGATGGACTCTCTCGATCTCTCCCGGCAACTCGATTGAAACGAATAATGCGGGACTCCCTCGTGAAACCAGGTCTCCCCCTCCTCGACTCGATCCTCGGGCAATGCGGCATCACCCTGAGCGCCCCTCAGCTCGATCTCCTCTGGCGCTATCATCAGATGCTCCGGCAGGCCAATGCGGAATTGAACCTCACCCGCATCCATAATTTCGAGAACATGGTCCTCAAACATTATGTCGATAGCCTGATCGTCCTCAAGTTCCTCTCCTTGCCGTCGCCGCTCATCGACATGGGCTCGGGTCCCGGGCTCCCGGGAATTCCGCTCAAGATCGCGTGCCCAGATGTCCGGATGGTCCTGGCCGAGCCTCGCGGGGCTCGCGTCGATTTTCTGCAAACGGTCATCGACTCGCTCGGGTTGAAGGAGATCGAAGTCTACGGGCACAAGCTTGGCGCGGATTATCCGGAGAAAGTCGCGGGGGTCATCAGCCGCGCGGTTGCCTCGATCCCCGAGACGTTGGACCGAGTCGCCGGCAGCCTCGATCCCGGCGGCCGAATGATCTTCATGAAAGGCCCCGAATGCGACGAGGAGATCGAGGAAGCGCAAACGACTCACGAACGATCGTTCCGGCTGACGGACGACCATGCCTATGAGATTCCCGGGACATCCCACAGGCGGCGCCTCGTGATTTACGAACGGCTCGAAGGCGAGCCGACCGATCGGCCAGGCCGCCGGAAGCAACCCGTGAGCGACCTAGAACCGAGCCGCGAGATCACGTCGGACTCGAATCCCGTCTTCCGAACCTGTCACGATCTCCTCTCGGGTCGTGGAATCCGCAAGCATGGCCAGGCAATCCTGGCCGGTCCTCGAATCATCGAAGAAATCCTGGAGAAGTTTCCCGATCGAGCGATCGGATGGCTGACCGGCAGCCGCGGCACACCTCCTCCCAGCCGGTCGCTCGAATGGTTCCGTTTCACGGATTCCCTCTTTCATCAACTCGACGTGGCGGGCACCAAGGCCCCCCTGCTCCTCGTTCAAACTCCCGAAATCCAGGAATGGTCGGCCGACTCCCACTGGCCCGACGGTTGCACGTTATTCGTGCCGTTTCAAGATCCCGAGAACGTCGGCGCGGTCATTCGGAGCGCGGCCGCGTTTCGCGTCGCGCGGATCGTGCTCCTTCAGGAGGCGGCGCACCCGTTCCACCCCCGGAGTAGCCGCGCGGCAGGGCCGGCGTTATTTCAAGTCCCATTATTCCGGGGGCCTTCCCTCTCGGACCTGGGGCGTCAAAAACTCGACGTTCCGCTCATCGCCCTCGATACCGATGGCCCGGAACTGAACGATCAGCCCTTCCCTTCGCGCTTCGGGCTCGTGGTGGGCCTGGAAGGCCCCGGCCTGCCGGACCATCTGCGAGGAGCGGAACGGCGGCGAATCGACATCAATCCCGAGGTTGAGTCGCTCAACGCCGCCACCGCGGTCGCCATCGCGCTCTATTCCTGGTCTCGACAGGCGCGGACTACCCCCGTCATTTGAGAGCCGAGCCTATCCGACATCAAACGACACCCATGCCCCCCAGTTTCCTCAATCGATCTGAACCCTCGATGATCCATCGAGAAAAACCTGTTGATCGAATCGAGGCAACGGGGCGATCGTCTATTGAGGGAGTTGTCGCGCTTCGCTTGCTCCCTCTCCACGATGACGCAGCGCTTCGCGTACAATATGAGGAAGCTCGGGAATGATGATCTTGTTCATGGCAAGCTTCACCGCCGCGGTCGATCCCGGCATCACCAGGATGGCGAGTTGATCCATCAAGCCGCCGATCGCTCGGCTGAGAATGCAAGCCGGCCCGATTTCCGTGTAACTCAGCATGCGAAAAAGCTCACCATATCCGGGCAACGGCTTGGTGAGCAGGGAGGACACCGTCTCAAACGTTTGATCACGCGCACTGATCCCCGTTCCCCCCGTGACAAGGACCGCGTGGAGGTCGGGGCGTCGCGAGTAAGCGGCGAAGAGCGGTCGCATGCGGTCTGGCTCATCGGGAACGATTTCACGTTCGACGACGTGATGCCCGGCCCCCTCGGCAATTTCAATGATGAGCGCACCGGAAGTGTCATCGGCCAACGTTCGGGTATCCGAGACGGTCATGACGGCCAGGTTCAAACTCCTGGGTGACATGGAATGATGCTGGGCAACCGTGTCGTCACTCATCGAATCCGCCTCCTCGGCTCCAATAAAGTACACCACTCGGATTCCGCAACCTGGATCATTTGAATTGAATCAATCGATTGCGAAAACCGAGATCCATCAGTCGACAGTATCCCACTCCGTCATCAGTTTCATCCGTTCCTGGAGATTCGAGGATGGCCAAACGTCGCACTGGTCCCGCGAAATCTCGAAGAGATTCGTCTCGATTGCCGGCCTTTCCGTCCCCGACGGAACTCGGTTTGTTCCTATCAACGGTTCTCGTGGGCATGTGCATCCTCAACGGGGCGGCGTCCGCGGACGAAATTCAACTACGGGGCGGGGGTCAAGTTCAAGGCAAAGTCGCCCCCGACCCGAACGACCCGACCCGGGTCCAGCTCTGGCTGTTGAATAGCAAAAAACCCCTGAGCTTTCAAAAGCAGCAAATCCTCCGGGTCATCCCCAAGGCAAGCCCCCTGGATGATTATCTCAAGAAGAAAGCCGAGTTGACCCCCGACGCCAAGGCTCAGTTCGAGCTCGGCGAGTGGTGTGAACAAAACGAGCTCGCCGGATTGGCGCTCTCTCATTACGAGGCCGCGGTTACCCTCGATCGAGGATACGAGCCGGCCCACCAGAAGCTCGGGCACGTCTTCCACGATGGCCACTGGCTCACACACGATGAGCTACGTCGGGTCCAAGGATTGATCAAGTACAAAGGGAGATGGATCACCCCGGAAGAGAAATCCCAGGTTGAAGGAAATGCGAAGACCGCGGTCGCGCACAATTCCCTGGTTCGACGCATCCGGCTGCTGCGCCAATCCATGATCGACGGCCCCGAAGACCGGCGACTCAAGGCCGAAGAGCAGCTCATGCAATTTCGAGAGCCGAACGCGATCCATCCGCTCATCCGCGTCTTCGGCAACGATGTGCCGGAATTCCGGAAGCTCCTCGTTCGCGCGATCGGCGAAATCCCAGGGCCGGAGGCGGCCTCCGCGCTCGTCGCGCGTCTCCTGGTCGAAACCGATCAGGAAGTTCGACAGGCGTCGCTCGATCAGTTGAAGCTCAGGAACGAACGCAATATCGAGCTTCAACTCTCCCGTGCGCTCCATTCCTCCAATATCGCCGTCATCAACCGAGCCGCTTGGGCGATCGGACACCTCGGCTTCGAATCGGCCGTCCCCAAGTTGATCTCGGCACTCATCACGACGGAAGAGCAGACCGTCTGGGCGAATCCCGATGGCAGAGGCTTGCTCAACAATGCGCCTCCCGTCTCGGCCGGTTCGATGGGATTCGCCGCTCCCAGCCCGTCTCCCGGATTTTTTCTATCCGCGAATGGCAGCTCTTTTGCAGTAATGACCCCTCCGATCGTCGGCCCGGGGGTCGTTGCCAACGGCGCGATCGGCGTCCCGTGGTTTTATGACGGCGTGGCCCTGGGAGCCGTCCCTCCCGGTATGATCAGCCCGAACATACCGGCGATGACGCCCGGCGCATCGACCTATTCGCCGAATCGCGGACCGGTTCCCCGGATCGTGGCGGTCCCCTACGAAAACCTTGAAGTTCATGATGCTCTCGTTCGACTTACACAGCGGGACTTCGAATACAATGTCTCCGCATGGCGAGCCTGGATGAATCGAGAGTTCAACCCGAATGCCGTCCCGGTCCGGAAAGTTCCACAGCCCTGATCCCAGATGATCATGGAGCAAAATTCCGGCCGCGTCTCGGAAACACCAGGATCTTTCATAGGATCGGTTAGCCGGTCTTGGGTCTCGGACGAGAGGATCGAGGATGAAAGGTGAGGATCAGACCTTCGAGGTTGCCGTTGATTCAGGATTATCCGTGGGTCGGCAGATTCTCCAACGATTGGAGAGCTTGCGGCGTGCGGGAATCGAGCACCTCCCTTCTCCGCCATTCGAGGCCGTCGAACTTCCGGAAACAGCTTCGTCGGCGCGGGATTCTGCTGGTCTTCAAGGTGACTCGACGCTCAGGGAACCTGCCGAGCCCCGAATCACCTCCCCGTCTCCGTCTGCCGAACAGGAGAGCTTACCCGTGAAGCGAACATCCGGCCCCAAGACGGCACCAAAGGCCCCCCAGCCGGTTGCAACCGCCGCCGGCTCGAATTCACTCTTCAGCGAAACCGGCTTCGACACGCCGGTCATGCCCGTGTCGGACCGCGCCCCGGAATTGTTGAAAATTGCAGAGGTCGTTTCCGTCTGCCCCAAATGTGCGATCCTCGCGGCCACGCGTACAAAAACCGTCTTCGGTGACGGCTCCCCCACCGCAAGGCTGATGTTCATCGGCGAAGCTCCCGGGGCCGAGGAAGATAAGCAGGGCATCCCGTTCGTCGGGCGGGCCGGACAACTGCTGACCGACATGATCACCAAGGGGATGGGGCTTCGTCGAGACGAGGTTTACATCGCGAATATCCTGAAATGCCGACCGCCCGGGAATCGCGATCCGCAGCCCGATGAATGCGCCAATTGCATGCCCTATCTGGAACGGCAGCTCGAGATTATTCGGCCGGAGTTCCTCTGCCTGCTCGGCCGGATCGCCGCCCAAAATCTGCTCCAGACCACCATCGCGATGGGCAAGCTCCGCGGACGCTGGCACTCGGTCCGAGGCATCAAGACGCTCGTGACCTATCACCCCGCCTACCTCCTGAGAAATCCCCCCGCCAAGAAAGACGCCTGGGAAGATTTGCAGTTGATCATGAAGGCGATGGATTTGCCGATCCCCGCGCGCAAAAAGGAATAGCCGGCCGACGCGAGGCGCCTGCCGGCTATTCCGTGTGGAATGACGATCACTGTGATCGGCTTGAATGCAATTACTTGGCCGCCTTCGCCGCGAGAGCTTCGCGAGACGCCTTGATCACATGGTCCGCGGTGAGGCCATACTTCTGGATCAGGCCATCCGGGCTGCCGCTCTCGCCGAAGGAATCGTTCAGATTCACGTAGCGGATCGGGACGGGGTGGGTCTCGGCGAGGGTCA
>CALKTZ010001163.1 GCA_937997355.1 uncultured Planctomycetales bacterium
CCCACGTTGGAGACGCTGAGTCCGGTGATTCGACTGATTTCGAGATAGGAGAATCCGTTCTGGAACTTGAGCCGGATCACTTCTCGCTGATTATGGGGGAGGTGATCCATGAGCTGGAGGACCTTGGCCGCCATGTCCCGGCGTTCGGTCAGGTCGAGCGGACCCGGATCCGCGCTGAGGCAGCGTTGTACGCGTTCGCCGCTGAGCTGAGTCATTCGATTTTCCTTCCGCAGGATGTCCATCGCCCGGTTCCGGCAGACCGTGAAGAGCCATTCGGCGAGATGATCGTCGACGGCGTCGCGGTTTTGCTCGCAGAGCCGAAGAAACGTCTCCTGCACAACGTCCCGAGCGGTCTCCGGGTTCCTCAGCAGCTTCGACGCATAGAGCGTCAACGACGCCTCGAACCGGCCCACCGCGTCGCGGACCCACCCTCGATTTTCAGAGTTGGGAGTTCCTGGCATCACGGTGCTCGTAAGGGGACGTGTGACCGTTCAATCGAGATGACGAACCACGGCCGGAAAAATTGTCCGCCAAAGGGACGATTGTCGCTCAACTCCTCGGGGCGATCGAGGCGGGTCTCGCCGGGAAATCAATCCCCCGATATTCTTGTTGCACGGATGATATCGGAGTCTTATTCTGATCATTGGGGAGAGTTACCTGCACATTTTTTGCTGTGATCTCCCCTCCTTTCTCGGTTGAAGGACGCTTCGTAATGCGGCTACCACGTCCATCGGCGCCCCGGGCTGGGTCCTCCCCGCGTCGCTTGACCTTCCTCCTGTTCGGTTCGATCATCCCGATCGTGGTCGGCTGCGGCGGGATGACGGGGAGCGAACCCGCGAAGACCGAGGTGGCTCGCGAGAAGGAGCAGAAGATCGAATCGCTCGTGAAACAGGGGAAGTCGCTCTCCGAGATTCGAGCGATCATGAAAGGGGAGCCGGTCCCCTCGAAGAAGGGGGGCAAGAAGGCCGCTCGGAAGCATTGATTGATCGGCAAAAGAACGAGGGGCCGGGCGAGTCGAATCTCGCCGGCCCCCGCGTTGATTTCCGGGACAGACGGCCCGGATTCCGCTGAAATCCGGGCCTTGAAGATGCCTGAGCGGTGCGAGGGGCTCAGAACTGGTCGGCGCTGATCACCTCGCCGCCGGCGATGGTCCCCAGGCCGACGCAGACCCAGGCGTTGATCGTGTTCTTGACGAACTTGACCGAGCCATCG
>CALKTZ010001164.1 GCA_937997355.1 uncultured Planctomycetales bacterium
CAGTCGAGACCGGTAGCTTCACGGCCAATGCCGCTCCGTTCTCCGGCAAACGGATTCGCCTCAATGCCCGAACGACACGCGCCGGGAGCGTGGAAGTGGAACTCCGAGAACGAGGGAAACCCTTGCCGGGTTACTCATTCCAGGATTCGCTTCCCTTCCAGGGGGATGAAGTTTGGGCGGACCTTCGTTGGAAGGACAAGGCACAAGAAAACCTCGGGAAACTGAAAGGTAAGTGGCTTGAACTTGCCTTCCGGCTCCGGAGCGCGAAAGTCTTCGCGGTTCGCTTCGACTGACGAAGTAAAAAGGCGAGCAGTTCTCAGCAAAGCGATGAGCCTTACTTCGATTTCTTCTTGGTCGCCTTGGGAGCAGCCTTCTTTTCCTTCGAGCCGGCAGCTTTCGGCTTCGCAGGAGCGGCTTGCTCTGAAGATTGGATTCCTTCGTCCGCACCGTGTTCGAGTGGACGTTCGCCGAAGATTTTTTCGAAATTCGGGAAACCGTATTTTCTGACGATCGGTCCGCTCATGCTGATGAAGTCTCCGATTGAGGGAGGTGCCGGGCTCATAAGCCCGGCACCAAGGATCATCCGATTTTACCGATTCGGGTTCATTTTTTCGCCTGAGCTTCCGCGAAGGCCGAATCGAAGAGTCGGCCCGGGGTCTTGAAGCCCATCTTCTCGCGCGTGAATTTGGCCGCTTCGGCCGCGCCGTATTCGCGGTCCATCGATGGATCTTCCCACTCGATGGAGAGGGGGCCTTCGTAGTTGGCGTCGTTGAGCGCCCGGGCGATGGCGACGAAATCGACCTGGCCGCGACCGGGGGAGCGGAATTCCCAGCCGCGTCGGGGATCGCCGAAATTGAGGTGAGAGCCCAGGATGCCCGATCGGCCGTTCAGCGATACGGCCGCGTCCTTGACGTGGACGTGGTAGATGCGGTCCGGGAATGCGCGGATGAACTCGACCGGGTCGACGAACTGCCACAGAAGGTGGCTAGGGTCGAAGTTGAAGCCGAATTCAGGGCGATAGTCGAGAGCCTTCAGGGCCTTCTCGGCGGAATAGAGGTCGAAGGCGATCTCGGTCGGATGGACTTCGAGCGCGAATTTGATGCCATGTTCCTTGAAGACATCCAGGATGGGATTCCATCGCTCGGCGAGGAGCTTGTAGCCATCCTCGATCGTCGAATCGGGGACGGGGGGGAACGAGTAGAGCAGGTGCCAGATCGACGAGCCGGTGAAGCCGTTCACGACCTTCACGCCAAGTTTGGCGGCGGCCTTGACGGTATCCTTCATTTCCTGGATGGCCCACTCGGTCTTCTTCTTGGAGTCTCCTCGGACATGGGGGGGGACCCAATCGTCAGTTCGAGAATCGTTATGATCGAGGATCAACTGCCCCGTGAGATGATTGGAGATGGCCCAAACTTTCAGGCCATATTTCGCGAGCAAATCGTGCCTGCCCTGGCAATAATCGGGCTCATTGAGGGCTTTCTGGACGTTGAAATGATCGCCCCAGCAGGGGAGTTCGATCCCATCGTAACCCCAGGCCTTGGCCTTCTCGCAAATGACCTCGAGCGTGAGGTCGGCCCACTGGCCGGTGAAAAGGGTCACAGGTCGCGACATGATTTGCTCTCTTCCGTCGACTCGACGAGGGTGAAAGTTGTGGGAGATCGTCTCGGACTCGCCCGGCATTGCGCCGAGGCGTTCAAAGGCTCATGGAGGATCTCGCGGCTCGGTTCGGAAAGCGTTGGCGATGGGCCGGACTCTCGACGCCCGCAAATGACGCAACATTATGGTCCGTATCGGCGCTTGTCAACGATTTGACGCCGCATCGGGGACCGGGCGATAATGATTCGCGGCTTCCCCCACACTTATCGAGGTTGAACGACCGGCATGGCGATTCGGGCGGTTCTTTTTGATTTCGACGGCATTCTCGCGGACACTGAGAATCAACATGTCGCCGCCTGGCAGCGGACCCTCGCCGCACTCGGCTGGTCGATCGCCGATGAGGTCGCCGCGCGTGCCGCGGAAATCGACGATCGGATCTTCTTGAGCGAGTTATTCTGGTCGCGCGGGGTGACGGAAGGGGATGTTGAAGGCTG
>CALKTZ010001165.1 GCA_937997355.1 uncultured Planctomycetales bacterium
GGGGCCGATCCGGTTCGAGGAACTCCGAGGCAAGGTCGTCCTGCTCGATTTCTGGACTTATTGCTGCATCAATTGCCACCATGTTTTGCCGGACCTGGCGAAGCTCGAAGAAAAGTACAAGGACGAGCTGGTCGTGATCGGCGTCCACTCGGCCAAATTCGACGCGGAGAAAGACACCGAAAATATTCGTCGCAAGGTCGCGGAGTATCGGATCAAGCACCCGGTCGTCAACGATGCGAACATGGAGATCTGGAGACGCTTCGGCGTCCAGAGCTGGCCGACCCTCGTGGGAGGGTTCTGGGAGGCGTGAGCGGCGAGGGGAATTACGACGTCCTGGATAACGCCATCGGCAAGGTGGTCGCGGCGCATAAGAAGAAAGGGGATCTGAACCTGAGTCCCCTGCACTTCTCCCCCGAGATGGAGCGACCCACCCAGGGAGCCCTCCTCTATCCCGGCAAGGTGCTCGCGGACGCCGAGGGGAATCGGTTGTTCGTCGGCGATACGGGACATAACCGTATCGTCCAGACCGACCTCGACGGCAATCACCCCGAAGTCATCGGCGACGGCGAGGAAGGATTCGCGGACGGCCCCTACGCCAAGGCCCGATTCAACCGGCCGCAGGGGATCTGCGTGGATGGAGACACCCTGTATGTGGCCGATACCGAGAACCACGCGATCCGCGCCGTCGACCTGAAATCGAAGATCGTCTCGACGATCGCCGGGACCGGCAAGCAAGGACATCTCCAGTTTCGCAAACGGTTTTCCGGCAAGGCCAAGACGGCTTCCTTGAACAGTCCCTGGGACGTGATCCAACTTCCTGGCTCGAAATCGATCTTCATCGCGATGGCCGGCCCTCACCAGATCTGGCGGCTCGATCCGGAAAAAGATCACATCGAAGGATATGCCGGCTCCGGGATCGAGAATATCGTCGATGGCTCCCTCACGAATTCAGCCTTCGCCCAGCCAAGCGGGCTGGCGACCGACGGCAAGAATCTCTTCGTGGCCGACTCCGAGGTCTCGGCGAGTGGAACGGATTGTCGGCGAGGGACTCTTCGAATTCGGCGACCTCGACGGCAAAGGATCGTCGGTCCGGCTCCAGCACTGCCTCGGCGTCGCCTATTCGGACGGAACCCTATATATCGCCGATACCTACAACAACAAGATCAAGGCATGCGACCCGCGAGCAAGGATGGTCAAATCCCTGATCGGGACGGGGGAAGCCGGCTCATCCGATAATCCGCCGAAGCTCTACCAGCCGGGCGGGGTGAGTGTCGCCCGGGGCAAGCTCTACATCGCCGACACGAATAATCACAAGATCCGAGTCGCCGACCTCGTAACCAAAGCCGTGACGACCCTGAAGCTGAATGAGCTATCCGCTCCGAAGCCGGAAGCCCGAAAACCTTCGTTCCCGAATCCGACGGTGGCCAATCTTGCTCCGGTTTCCGTCGCCCCCGGCAAGGAGATCGCGCTCGATGTCGCGCTGGCCTTGCCCAAGGGATTCAAGGTCAATCCCGAGGCCCCGATGCCGGTCCTGGTCGAGGTGGCGGATCAGCCCGGCGCCCTGTCCGCCGATTATCCGCAAGCGGGACAGCGCATCAGCCCGCCAGCCGATCAATTCCAGGTAAAAGTCCCGCTCGCCAAGCCATCCTCGGCGGGAGCCACGCTGCCATTGAAAGTTTCGGTTTCGGCCTTCATTTGCAGCGAGGCTTCCAGCCTTTGCCGGATCAAGAGCTTCGTCTGGAACGTGCCGGTGAAGTTCGAGAGCGGAGGACAGGCTGCCATTTCGCTCAAGGGTGATACGAACTGAGCGATGCGGAACGTGAGGTTGCGTTTGGCCTGATTCCGTTCGGCGCGGGTCTCCCGACCCCGCCGGCCGAAGGTTTCAAGACCAATGCGGTTCGCGCAGTCCCGCGAAAAAGGGGACAGGCACGCGGAGTACCGTCGAGCCAGTCCCGTTTTCGCTTCGGCCCAATGAGACGATTTCGAGCCTCACGAATCAATCGATTCCGCAGGCTGCCCGGGCCTTGCCGAGAACAAGCTT